>CAYLJT010000892.1:0-3324 GCA_964383995.1 uncultured Polyangiaceae bacterium | reverse complement strand
CTGCGGACGCGGTGGCGCCGCTGCGCCGGGCAACCCGGGTTGACCCGTCGCGCCACGACGTTCACCGCCTGCTGGCGTCGACGCTAGCCAACCTGGGTCAGAAAGAAGACGCGCTTTTGGCCCTCGCCGATGTGCTCCGCCTGGCTCCGGACGACGCGGATGCGCACCTCGCGCGGGGCCGCCTGTCGGCCTCCCTGGGTCGCAACGAGGAGGCGCGCGCGGCGCTGGAGCAGGCGCTGTCGTTGCGCCCAGGAAACGCCGAGGTCCTGCTGGAGCTGGCAAGCGTGCGCTCGAAGCTCGGCTTGGGCGAAGCGAGCCTCGACGCAGCGGAGCAACTTGCCCGGGCCGCCCCCAACGACCCACGCGCGCAACGTCAGCTCGGCGAGGCGCACGCGGCCACGGGGAACTTCGAAAGCGCCATCGCCGCTTACGAGCGCGCATTTGCCCTCGATTCAACCCTGCCCGGGGTAGCCGATAGGTTAGGTCAACTACGTTTCGACCGCGGCAGGCGCATGGTGGAGGCGGGTGACGGGGCCCAGGCGGTCCCGGATCTGGAGCGGGCCGCAACGCTCCTGCCCAACGATCCGGAGCCCGGCCTTGCTCTAGGGCGCGTGATGCTCAACCTGGGTCGGCCGAAAGACGCGATTGACGCCGTGAAACGAGCGCTCAGTCGCCGGGAGGACCACGTCCCAGGTTGGATCCTCCTCGGTGAGGTCCAGGCCGAGCTGGGGCTCATCGAGCCCGCCGCATCGGCGTTCGCTTCGGCCCTCCGCTTCGACCGCGACGCCTTCCCTGCGCTGCTTGGTCTTGCCGTCGCGAGCCTCAACCTGGGTCGGCACCGCGAGGCCGAAGATGCGTTGCATCGGGCCGCCGCCCTCCCCGCCCCCACGCCCGAAGCGGGGGCGCGGGTACACGCCGCACGGGCCGAGCTGTTCACCAAGCTCAACCGCACGGCCGAAGCCATCGCGGCCTACCAGCTCGTCGCCCCCATTCGCCCCCTCACGGCCAAGGAGCAGCGCAACCTGGGTCAGCTCTACGCCGCGGCGGGGCAGGCCTCGCAGGCCTCCACGGCCCTCGAACAGGCGCTTGCCGGGGGGGCCACCGACCTCGCCGCCTTGCTGGAGCTAGCCGCCGCCTACGAGGCCCAGGGGCGCCCCGCCGATGCTCACGCCACTCTCGAACGCGTCCTCGCCATCGAGCCCAACCACGCCCAGGCCAACACCCGGCTCGGCGCGGGCTACGCGGCCCTCGGGCGCAACGACGACGCAGTACGTTGCCTTACCATTGCGCGCCGCGTCGACCCCCAAAACAAGTCGGTCCTCGAGCAGCTCGCCACGAGCCTCTTGGCGCTCGGTCGCAAGCTCGAAGCGGTCGAGGCCCTCACGGCTCGCTCCGCCTTGCCGCCCATCGAGGCCAAGTGGCTCACGCGCCTCGGCGCGGCCCTCGCGGACGTCGAGCGCGACGACGAGGCCGCCGCCGCCTACGAAAAGGCCCGCGCCCTGCCGGACGCGCCTTCGGACACCGTCTCCAAGCTCACGGCCATCTACTTTTCGGCGGCCGAGCGCGAGGTGCAACGCAACAACCACGAGGCTGCCATCGAGCGGCTCCATCGCTGCATTGCGGTCGATCCCTCCAATGAGAAAGCCCGGCTCGCCGTCGCGCGCTCCCTGGTGGAGCTGAAGCGCCCCGAAGAAGCCATGGCCGCGGCCCACGGCGCTCTGATGGCGGCGCCCACCTCGCTCGAAGCCGCGGTCTTCCTGGGCGATCTCTACGCCAAGAACGGCAAGGGGGCCGAGGCCGTCCAGGTCTTCGAGTTCGCGAGCGCCTCCCACCCCCGTGCGTTCGACGTCGCGTTCGGCCTCGGAAAGAGCCGCGCCATGCTCCGCAAGCCGGCCGAGGCAGCGGAAGCCCTCAAACGCGCGGTGGAAATCGATCCAAGCCACCCCTTGGCCAAGCGTATGTTGGCGCGCGCGCTGGAATCCGCCGACGAGACTGAAGACGCGATTCGCGCTTGGAAAGCCGTGATCGCCAGCGAGCCCGAGGATGTCGTCGCCAATCAGCGTCTCGGCATCTTGCTCGCCGACCAGGGCAAACACGAAGAAGCGGCCGCCGCCCTCGCGATCGCCCAGCGGGCCATGCCCGACGACCTCGATCTGGCGTTGACCTTGACGAGCACCTACGAGGCCCTCGGGCGCAACGACGACGCGGCCTCCATCCTCACCGAGATCACCAAAACCCAAGCGGATGGCGCGCTCTTCGAGCGCTTGTCCACCTTGCAACAGAACGCCGGTCGCCTCGACGCCGCAGCCGCCGCGTACCAGAAGGTCATCGATCTCGGACGCCGCGACGTCCCCGCCTACAAGCACCTCGGCAAGCTGTTCGAGCAGGCCAACCAACACGAAGCCGCCCTGCGCGCCTACCAGGAAGCTTACCGTCTGGCCCCCCGCGACGTCGGCGCCATCCGCCGCATCGCCGGTGCCATGAAGACCCTCGGACGCACGGCGGAGGCGGTTCAGTGGCTCCAGGGCGCGGTCGGCATTGATCCGCGCGACGCGCAGGTGCGCTACGCCCTGGCCGTTTGCTACCTCGACCTCGGCCGCCGAAACGAGGCCAACAGCGAGTACGCGGTCCTGGGTCAGCTCGATCGGGCCCTCGCCACCAAGCTGTACTACCTGCTCGGCGGTCGCTAACGCGACCACGGACCGTGAGCCGCGGTGACCGATGGCAAGACCTGAGGCGACCCGCGCGGACATTCCGCTCCGGGCGGCGCAAAAATCGGTATCATCCTCCGACCCGTCCCCCCTTGACCCTTGCTACGAGAGACACCGTGGAAGCCAAAAACTTCGTAATCGCACTGCAAATTGGCCTGGTTTCGGCCGCATTTTGGTTGGCGCCCGGCTGCGGGAGCGACCTCGAAAACCAAGACACCACGACGGGCACGTCGGGGTCGGGCGGTAGCGGCGGGGAAACGAGCAGCGCTACGACGACTTCCACGAGCGTAAGCACGACCACAACGACTACGACGACCACCACCAGCAACAGCACCACGGCGAGCACGGGCAGCGGCGCGATGTGCGGTCCGAACACCTGCGACGACGTGGATCTCATGGGCTTCGTGACCCTCGAAGGCTGCTGCGACGAGATCAACACCGAAAACTGCGGCGTCGATCTGGCCCCCGCGGCCGGCTTCATCAACGTCCCGCCCGGCTGCACCGAGCTTAATCAGCCCGGCGACGTGGATGCTTCTTGCCCCGAGCTTTCCTTCGACGTGATGGGCTTTCCGATCAACTTCGTCGGCTGTTGTCTGCCCAGCGGTATGTGCGG
>CAYLJT010000891.1:0-3326 GCA_964383995.1 uncultured Polyangiaceae bacterium | reverse complement strand
CCTTGGGGCTCAAGACGGAGCTGTCTCGGACAAGCTACTACCTGGGTCGGGAGACCCTCCTCCCCACCGGCAAGGCCAAGATGGCAAGGTGGCGAAAGAGCCTGTTCTCCTTCGTGTCTCGCAACGCCCGGACGGCCACCGACTACTTCGGTCTACCTCCCAACCGCGTCGTCGAGCTCGGCATGCAGATCGATTTCTGACCTGCCCAAGCGCGAACGGTAGCGCTGGCGAGGTCAACGCGTTTCGCGGACCGTTCGGCCCTTCCCGGCCTTTTCTTGGGGGCCGTGCTCGGGGCTCCGCGACAGCGGAAAGAGCTGGATATTGAGCTGGTAGACGCGCTCCGGTCCGGTCTCGGTGTCGCAGCGCTCCAGCATGGTCTCGCGGAAGCGCCGAATACGCTCTTTCAAGTCGGAGAGGGTGCTCTCTTTGACGCACACGGTCAGCGCGCTGATGTCGCGCTCTTCGGGCGGCACCGAGTCGACCGCTGCGCCTGCCCGCTCGATCATTTGGCGGTGGTAGGCCGGAACGACGACGCTGCGCACCTCGTGGCCGGTGGTCAGGCTGGGGTCGCCTCGCACGAGCTTACCTTTTTCGTCTCGGACAAGGAGCCCAAGCTGCTGCAGGCTCGCGAGGGCCGCGGCCGCCTGTTCCGCGCTGATTTGCGGCAGGATTTGCGCCGCGACCCACTTCGGATCTTCCCGAAAATCGTCCCGGGCAGACAGCTCCCGGACGACCGGAAAGTACCAGTGGGTAAGGTACTCGAAGAGGGGCCCTGAGAGCCTCCTCGCCTCGAGGAACCTGCGATTGGCGGCCACACGCTCGAACGCGCTGTTGCGCTCGGCCAGCGTGGTGGCCTGGGCCAGGGTCACGAGGTCGGTGAAGAACGCGGCCTCGGAGCTGTCGAGCTTCAGCGCCTTGGCGAAACGCTCGATGCTCTCCGCGCTAACGTTGCGCTGGCCTTCCATCACCAGCTTGAGAAAGTTCGACGACGTGTAGCCCGCGCGTTTCGCGAAGTAGCGAAACGAGTAGTTCGGATTGGCCTCTTTGCTGGCCGCGTAGTGATCGCGCAAGAACGCCCTGTAATCGAGGTACGCGTAGACACTGGGCAGGCCGGGCGGCGGCGACACGCGGCAAGTTTAACACGGCCCCGCGAAGCGAGCCTGGCTGGTCTTCAGCATCCGTATTCCAGAGGAATACGCCGCCGCACCTGGTGCGCTTGGCGCCGGGCGTAGGGCGAGGTAGTCTTCCATCATGCGCGCTTGCCTTGTTCGCTCCAGCCCCAAAGTGGTTGTCTTGGGGGCCTTCGCCGCCGCGGTCTTGGCCTGCACGAGCCCCCAGGGCGGCACCGACGTCGGGAACGGAGCGACGGTCGATCTCAACCTCACGGCCTTTTCGGGCGACCCATCGGCCAAACCGGCCAGCATCACCCTGGGCAGCGGCACCGTCATCGACGAGTTCTACGTGGTCATCGAGCGCGTCCGCCTCCAGTCCGGTTCCGCCTGTGAAGACGGCAGTGACGGGCCGGTCAACGTGCAAGGGCCCGTGGTGGCCGATCTCGTGCAAGGGGGGCTCTTGGGAGGTGCGGCTCGTTTTCAGGTCGATCCCGGCGCATTCTGCTCCTTGCGGGTAGATTTTCACCGCATCGAGGGCACGGTCCCCGACGGCGCGCCCGCAGATCTTCAAGGCCTCTCGGCGCGCATGCGCGGGAGTCGCGGCGACGGCACCCCCTTTACGGTCGAGCTCTCGACGGGGGAGCGCCTGGAGCTCGAAGCTCGAGACGGTAGCTTCGAGCTCGACGTGGGAGAGCACCCCCTGTTCCTGGCCTACGCGCTCGAGCCCTTGGTGGCGGCCCTCGATCTGGACAGCCTTCCTGCCTCGCCCATCGTCATCAATTCGCAGACCGACCCCCTGCGCGCCGACGCGTTCGAAGACGTGGTGTTCGAAGGCGCGCGCCTGTTTGCCGACGCCGACGGCGACGGCTCGCTGGGCGCGTTCGAGCACGAGGACGGGGACGAGCTCGCGCATTAGCGCAGCCGACCCCCGAAACCCCGGACCGTCATGTCTGGTAGAAGTCGTTCGTTGGGCGCATGATGGACGCCGCCAAAGAAACCAATTGCGGGCTGCCCCGTATCGCGCTCACCTGACGGCGCTGGGCAACTATGATGGGCGCCGCCCACACGAAGGAGGCATCGTGCTGACCAATCGGATCCGCTGTTTGTCGTTCGTCGCGCTTGTCGTTCCGGCGCTCGCCCTCGCGGGTTGCGAGAGCGAGCCTTCGGCCCCCCTGGCCCCTACGGCGAGCGCGCTCGCGCCGGCCAAGCCGGCGTCGGCTCAGGCGATGAAATTCGCCGTCGACAAGGCCACTAGCAAGATCGAGTTCACCATGGAGGCTCCGCAGGAGAAAATCCGCGGGCGCGTGGCCGGGGCCAGCGAAGGCGACCTCAACGTCGATCTGAGCGATGTTTCGAAGACAACGGGGCTCGTCGTGGTGGATATCAGCGGCATCGAGCTGTATCAGGCCGTGGTGAACGACGAGGGGGAGCTCGGCGAAGAAAAGAAGAGCGACCTTCAGAACGAGCACGCCCGGCAGTGGCTGGAAATTTCCCCCGATGCGCCGGAAGAAGCGCGCAAGAAGAACAGCCGCGTGGAGATGTCGATCACCAAAATCGACGGCGTGACCCCGGGCGTCGATGTAACCAAGATGACGGGCGCGTCGCGCAAGGTCACCTTCAAGGCGACCGGCGACTTCCTCTTGCACGGCCGAAAAACCACGAAGACTGTCGATATGGAAGCGACCTTCACCTTCGATGGGGACAAGGCGAAATCCGTTGCGCTGCGCACTACCGCGCCCTTCGCCGTGGGGCTCGCCGAGCACGACGTCCACCCCCGCGAAGGCTTTGGAAAGCTGGCCCAAAAGACCCTCGAAATCCTGGCGCCGAAGGTCGCGAAAGAGGCCAAGGTCACGGTCGAGCTCACCGCGAAGCTACCGGCGGCGCCAGGGGGGTACTAACCTTTCCGGCGAGCCAAAATCCGTTTTCCGCGCGTCTCGTCTTCGCGGCCCGGCGACGAATGAAACCGACCCCCCGGTCCCACCGTAGTTTCCGACGCAAAAGGGCCGAAACTTCAAGGAGTCTCGAAACATGTTTGATCGCAAGTCCATCTACGAAACCCTCGCCGTCCTCACCGCGGGCGCCGCCGTTTTGACCGCCTGCGCCAGCTCGCAGGCTCCCGCCGACGTTGCCGCCCCCGCCACCCCCGAGGCTCCCGCGGCGGCCGCTCCCGCCGCCCCCGAGCCGGCCGCCCCGGCGCCCGCGGCCCTCGAAGCC
>CAYLJT010000890.1:0-3337 GCA_964383995.1 uncultured Polyangiaceae bacterium | reverse complement strand
CTGGCCACCTTCGGCGTGCCCGACTCGGGAGGTGTGCCGGAAGGCACCGCCAAAACCACCCTGACCCTACCCTTCAACGACAAGGCCGCGCTGGAAGCGCTGTTCGCCGCGAAGGGGCAAGAGATAGCCGCCGTGATCGTCGAGCCCGTGGTCGGCAACATGGGGTGTGTACCCCCGGAGCCCGGCTTTTTGCAGGCGATCATCCAGCTGTGCAAAGAAAACGGAGCGCTCTCCATCTTCGACGAGGTGATGACCGGCTGTCGCCTAGCCAAGGGCGGAGCCCAAGAGCGCTTTGGCCTGCAGGCCGACATGACCACACTAGGCAAGGTCATCGGCGGTGGCATGCCGCTGGCGGCCTACGGCGCGAGGGAAGAAATCATGAACGTGATAGCGCCCCTAGGCCCCGTCTACCAAGCCGGCACACTGAGCGGCAACCCCCTAGCCGTCACCGCCGGCCTAATGACGCTGAGCCTATTGAACGACGCCCTGTACGAAAAGCTAGAAGCCCTAGGAGCCCAATTGGAAGAAGGCCTCAACAAAGCCCTCCACAAAGCCGGCCTGAAAGGCACCGTGCAGCGCGTAGGCTCCATGATCACCCTATTCTTCGCCGAAGGCCCCATCCGCAACTGGGACGACGCCAAGAAGAGCAACACCCAACAATTCGCCACCTTCCATCACGGCCTCCTGAGCCGAGGCATCTATTGGCCCCCCTCCCAATACGAAGCCGCGTTCCTCTCCATCGCCCACACCCCCGACGACATCCAAGCCACCCTCCAAGCCGCCGAAGCCGCCCTAACCGAATCCGCCGCCACCTAGCCACCCCCAAACCGCACCCACCGGCCCATCGACGCCGGCCGTAAGGCCGGTGTCTCATGGGCCGGTACCAAATCCCCCAACACCCCACCCCCAAAAAAAAACAAAACAAAACCCCCCCACCCGCGCAACCAGCCCCCACCCAACGTCGATGGATCGTCATGCACGACCATCCCCGCCTGCACCACTACCACCGACGCGCCCTAGCCTACTTCATCACCTTCCGCACCTACGGCACCTGGCTCCCCGGAGACCCCCGCGGAACCGTTTCCCGAGCCCTAACCCCCAATGGCACCCGCCACCGAGGCCCCTGCCCAGCCCTAGAACAACGCTCCCGCGACCTCATGCGAGCGCCCCCCGTCGTGCTCGAGCCGGCGGAGCGCATCGTCGTACTAGCCACCATCCAAGAAGTCTGCCGCTACCGCGAATGGCTATTACGAGCCGCGCACGTCCGAACCAACCACGTCCACGTCGTAGTCACCGCCGAAGCCGAGCCTGAACGCATCATGGGGGACCTCAAGGCCTGGTCCACCCGCCGCGTTATTGAAGCCGGACATCGACCCGCGGGGACACACCTCTGGGTACGCCATGGCAGCACGCGGTACTTGTTGGAGCCATCGGCCATCGCGGCCACGTGTTACTATGTGTTGCACAAACAGGGCATAATCCGCCGTGGCACGGTATTTCCGGCGGTGTGACTGAATCGGCGTATGTGCAGTGGGCACGCCGCACGGACACCGGCCTCACGGCCGGTGCCGGGCGGCGGGCCCATTGCGGGGTGGGGTGGTTATTTTCCCGCACGCGCGGTGATGGCCTTGAACTCGGCATCATCGCGCAACATGGCAAAACCCGGGTCATTGGCAATTTGCTCGGGGTTCGGCAATTTGCGGTCAACGGCCTTGCCAAGCTCCGCCAACGCCTTGGCCTTGTCACCCGACTTGGCCGCCACCAGGGCCAAACCGTAAGGGCAAGTAGCCGCGCCCGGCACCACGTCGCAAATGTGTTGGAAGGTCCGCTCGGCCTCGCCGAGCTTGTCGGCGCGCAGAAAAATCGTACCCAACGTGTAAAGCACGGGCTCGTCTTCGCTCTTCAGGCGCCCTGCCATCTCCCCGTGCTCTACGGCACAGGCAAGGTCGTTGAGCTGCAAACAGGCCTTGGCAAGGTTCAACCGGCTCGTCGCGTCGCTCGGATTGATGTTCACGAGCTTCTCGAAGCTCGTGCGGGCAGAGGCCCAGTCGTTCGTGCGTGTGCCGATCATCGCCAGCCCCAAATGGGCCTCGGCGAGCGTGGACTCTTCGTCTTCTTTACCGACCTCGATGGCCTTGGCGTAGGAGGCCTTGGCGTCGTCGAACTTGTCGATCTCGAATTGAGCCTTACCTCGCAAGATGAGCAAACCGACGTCGTTCGCCTTCTTGCCAAGCCCGACGTTGCACTCGTCGATGGCGGCCTGGGCGTCTCCCCCGCGCAAAAACGCGTTGGCGCGCACCCGATGCTCGGTCGATGCCTCGACACAGCCCATCGCCACGAGAGCCAAGAAAACCCCCGCCAAAAACGGGGATGTTGCGCGAAAACGGGACCTCGAGGGGGCGGAAGAGGGCATGGGCATGACAAAAACAGCGGACAAAACCGAGGGCGACCGCTTCGTAGTGGGATAGGCGCCGCTGGTCAAGGGTCGCGGTGGCTCGGCTCCGCGCTGGTTGCGAGCCATTTGTGCAGTGCCGAGTCCCGCGCGTCGCGCGTGGCCATGTCTTTGACGTCGGTCCACGACTGGTCGGCTTCGAGCCGATAACTGCCCTCGAAGGTATCCGGGGGCTTACCATGCCAGTCGTCGGGGGACAGGATCGACAGATAGAGCTTGTCGAACCTGTCGCGATAAAGGTGGTAGGTGTGGCCGGCGCGCCTCTCGAAGCGGCAGACGGCCCGGTGCAGCAGCGCGTCGTGCCGCGCCTTCTCCAAGATTTTGTGGGCCTCTTTTTGGAGCGCCTGAATCTGGTCGGCGATGAGCCGCAGCTTGTCGTCCACCACCGCGGCGAGCATGGCGTCGGCGCGCTGGATTTGCCGCGCGGTGTCCACCAGGTCGACCACCGGCGCAAGGCGGCTTACGGGGTAAGGCGACGCGTGCTCCGGGCCTTGGAAGCGGGGTCCTGCGTAGCGCGTGGTATCGTCATCGGCGTCGGACATCGGGGGCCATTCTAGGGCAAATGCGCGGCCTTACCAGGGGACCGAGCGATAGTCTTTGAGAAACAGCCCACAATAGTGCTCGCCCGTAGCGATGCCATGAAAGATGGGGTCCACGATGCGCGCCGCCCCGTCGACCACGTCGAGGGGCGGGTGAAACCCATGCTCCGCGCGTTTTTGCTCGGCGATGGCCACGGGATCCTCGTCGGTAATCCAGCCCGTATCCACGCTGTTCATGAAGATGCCGACCCGCGCATAGTCGGGCGCCGACGTGCGCGTCATCATGTTGAGCGCGGCCTTGGCCATGTTGGTGTGAGGGTGCTTGTCGGTCTTGTAAGGTCGATTG
>CAYLJT010000889.1:0-3355 GCA_964383995.1 uncultured Polyangiaceae bacterium | reverse complement strand
CGCGGCCCATCCCACCTACGCTCACGAGCTCGAGGATGACGTAGCCCCCTGGGAGCGTCGTGCCAACCAGCGGATCAGCCGACTTTCGCGCGACCTCGGCCACGGGAAAGCCGCACACCGGGCAAAAGCGATGCGACGTCTGGCATACGTGTTCGCACTGTGGGCAAACGAGGCTCGCCACCCGGAGACGTTACCATGACGAATGGGCCCGGGGGGCAGCGCGTTGTCCGGGTGTTAGGCCCTAAACGGGGAGCTTTGCTAACCTGCGGTCGCGATGACCACCCCGCGCCTTCGCCTGGGCCAGCTCCTCGTCGACGCTCGGCTCATTTCCGAGGCCGACCTCGAAGAGGTCCTGCGCGTGCAGAAATCCGATGGGCGGCGCATCGGAACGCTGCTGGTGGAGCAGGGGCTCATCAACGAAACCCAGTTGACGCAGATTCTGTCGCACCAGCTCGCGGTGCCCTGGGTGTCCCTGCTGCACATCGAGTTCTCGCGGCAGCTCCTGAACCTGGTCCCCAAAGAGGTCATCGACCGCTACTGCCTTTTGCCGATCTACGTGCGTCACGTGCGGGGTCAGGGCGAGACGCTCTACGTCGCCATGGACGATCCCAGCAACGAGGAGGCTCTTGCGGCGTGCGGCGCGTACTCCGGCCTCCCGGTGCGCGCGATGATCGCCCCGCCTTCCGACATTCGTAGCGCGATTCGCGTGTATTTCGGCGGCGGCAAAGAGGAGCCCATCGCGCCCCTGCGGGCTCAAGACCCGTCCACCTCGGGCGACGTGGACGAGGCGAGCTGGGCTCCACCGCCGCGCAGCGAGCGCCCACCGCGCAGCCTTCGCAGCGCGGCCCCGCGCGAGGCCGCGCCCGCCAATGAGCGCGAGCCCCTCGCGGGGCCAGCACCTTCGACGCCCGCGCCCGATCCGGATGTGCGCCTACCGGGCCCACCCGCGTCGCCCGCCGATGTGGCGCCACCCCCGTCGTCTCCGCCCAAACCGCGCACCTCGCCCTCGGGCCGGGGCCCGCGCATGGTCGCCCTCACGCTGCTCGACGGCACGACCATCAACCTCCCCGCGCGCAAGAGCGCGCGCACGGCGCCTGCGGCGACCGAAGCTGGCGCGCCTGTCTCGGACGAGACCAGCGCGCCCGCGAGCGTGGATCACCACCTCACCGCGCGCGATCTGATCGTGGCCCTGAGGGCCGTCGCTCACGGCGCCGACGCAAGCGAAGTGCTTGGCGACGTGCGTTGGGAAAACCTCTACGCCGCGCTGTTGTCGGTGCTCCTGAAGAAGCACCTGATTGCCGATTGGGAGCTAATCGAAGAGCTCAAGAAGCTCTGATCGCGGCGCGGTGGGGGCCGTTCGCTCTCGGGAGACCTTTCGGCCTAGCGAACAGCCCCCGAGGCTCGCAACGCGTCGATCGCCGCGTCGTCGAGCCCCGCGTCGCGGAGCACGTCGCGGGTGTGCTCGCCCATGCGAGGAGGCGGTGAAAACGAACCGTCGTGGGGCGTGACGGGGGTGCGAACCTGGGGCGAAGGTCCGGCCTCCGTGGGGATCGAAAAGAACAAGCCGCGCTCGGCGAGGTGGGCGTCGGTCGCGAGCTCGTGGGGCTCCAACACCGGCTCCAAACAGCAGTCGTGCTCGCGGCTCCACGCGCTCCACTCGTCGCGCGTGCGGCTGGCGAACACGGCTGCAACAGATCGTTTGAGCTCAAACTGATGCGGTCCGGGCATGAGCCCGCCCATGTCCACGTCGAGCCCGACGCCCGCGCAGAAGGTCATCCAGAACTTGGGCTCCAACGCGCCCAACGCCACATGGCGGCCGTCCTTCGTGCGGTAGGTGCCGTAGGGCGCGAGGCCCCCCGTCAACGGCTCTTCTCCGCGTCGTTGCGCGACCCCCGCCAGCGCGGCGCCGATGGCCGTCGAGGCGAAGCCCAACACGCCGTCCGTCATCGCGATGTCGAGCACGCGGCCCGAGCCCGTGCGGTCGCGCTCCGCGAGGGCCGCGAGGATGGCCACGACGCACCACAGCCCGCCGCTGACATCCGCGAGCTGAAAGCCAGGCACCGTCGGCGGCGCGTCGCTGGGCCCTTGCACGCCCAAAAGGCCGCTTCGAGCCAGGTAATTGATGTCGTGGCCGGCCCGCTTCTTCAGCTCGCCGGTTTGGCCGTAGCCGGTGAGCGCGCAGATCACGAGCTTCGGATTTTGTTCGAGCAACGTTGCGTGGGACAGCCCGAGCTTGTCGAGCACGCCGGGGCGAAATTGCTCGAACACGACGTCGTAGCTCTTCACCATTTGCCTGAGCGCCCGAGCGCCGTCGGCCTTCTTGAGGTCGAGCACGATGCTGCGTTTGCCGCGGTTGAGCAGGTGAAAGGCCGCGCATTCGCCGTTCACGGCGGGGGGCATGTGACGCAGGTAGTCGCCGCCGTTGGGGTCTTCGACCTTGTCGACGGTCGCGCCGAGATCGGCGAGCACCAGCGTTGCAAAGGGGCCGGGGATGAGGCGGGAAAGATCGAGGACGCGGGTTCCGAGCAGGGGGCGCATGGCCCCTCATAGCAAAGCCGAGCGCACGCTCGAACCCGCGCGCGCCCTCAGGAGGCCGGTTTGAGATCGAAGAGCTTGGACAGCTTCATCGCCAGCATTTGGTTGCCGCTCACCTTGAGCTTGCCCTGGAAAAAGAGCTGCATGCCGTTGGCTTGGGGGTTCTCGTGCAGCTTCTGAAAGTCTTCGGAAGCCATGGTGATGGTGACGTCCGCGGTGCCGGGGTTGCCCGCTTCCGCCTTGGGGCCCGAGTCGGAAACGTCGATGTACCACTCGCCGCCGCCGTCGCCGGTGATGTTGATTTGGTACTTTGCGCCGATTTGCTTCGCCGCGTCGGCGTTGGCGGCAAGCCCAGCGGGGAGCGTTTCGTTGAACAACTGCTGAATGTCGACGGCCATGTACGCCTCCGAAAAAAGGGGTGTCGAGACCATCGAGGCCGCGACGTATTCGGCTCGCACGCTCGCGAGCGTGGGGTTTCTAGCTATTCGTGATGCGGGGCGTCAAGCGCGAGCTCCTTCGGTGCGCGAAGGACGGGGCGCTCGATCGAGGGCCGCCCGCAGAGGCAGCATGAACAGACGGTCGATGGCAATGCGCGTCGCCCGGGGAGGGGGGCTGTCGGTCTGCGCCAAATGCAGGCGCTGGTCCCGAATGGTCGCGCGATCGAGCTCGGCGACGCCCGTCGGGCTCACGGGCTCCCGCGAGGGCATGAGCGAAGGTAACAGCGAGACAAACACGACCTCGGCCCCGTTTTGCTTGACCCACGTGGCTTGGTAGATGGCTACCGCATTTCCGAAGCGCTCTTGAAACACGAAGGCCCGCC
>CAYLJT010000888.1:0-3356 GCA_964383995.1 uncultured Polyangiaceae bacterium | reverse complement strand
GGCGATGACCTGCGTTTGGCAGTTGGTGCCCGTCCAGCCCGAGGGGCAGGTGCAGGTGTAGCTGGCAACGCCGTCGACACAGGTGCCACCGTTCAAGCACGGGTTGGAAGCGCACTCGTCGATGTTGATGTCGCAGTTCGCGCCGCCGTAGCCAGCCGGGCAGTTGTTGGTGCAGTAGAAGCCGTCGTAGTTCGTGTTGCCGCAGCCGTTGAAGCAGCTATTGGGGCTGTTCCAACCTTGGTTGCAGTAGCTCGGGTACATGTACGCGCTGCTCGAGCACTGGTCGCCGCCGTGGGGGCCCGTGTAGGCGCCGTAGCCGAAGGCGCTGCACACGTTGTCCAGGTAGCTCGTGTTGCCATAAGCCACCTCGATGTATTGCACGCCGCTGAAGGCGCCGAGGGCGCCGAGGCACGCGTTCAGCTCAGGCACGGTGATCAACGCATCACCGTTCGCGTCAAGACCGGCGCAGTTCTGGGCGATCACCTGCGTCTGGCAGTTGGTCCCGGTCCAGCCCGCGGGGCAGGTGCAGGTGTAACTGGCAACGCCGTCGACACACGTCCCGCCGTTCAAGCACGGGTTTCCGGCGCACTCGTCCAGGTTGGTCGAGCAGTTCGGTCCGCCGTACCCAGCCGGGCAGTTGTTGGTGCAATAGAAGCCGTCGTAGTTCGTGTTTCCACAGCCGTTGAAGCAGCTATTGGGGCTGTTCCAACCCTGGTTGCAGTAGCTCGGGTACATGTACGCGCTGCTCGAGCACTGGTCGCCGCCGTGGGGGCCCGCGTAGCCGCTGTAGCCGAAGGCGCTGCACACGTTGTCCAGGTAGCTCGTGTTGCCATAAGCCACCTCGATGTATTGCACACCGTTGAAAGCGCCCAGGGCGCCGAGGCAGGCATTCAGCTCCGAGACCACGATGAGGCCGTCGTTGTTCGCGTCGAGGCCCGCGCACGTGGCATTGCCGGCGGGGAGCTGGCAATCCGTCCCCATCCAGCCGACCGGGCAGGAGCAGGTGTAGCTTGCCACGCCGTCGACGCAGGCGCCGCCGTTTTGGCACGGGTTCGGCGTGCAGTCGTCCAGGTTCGTCGCGCAGCCGGGGCCGCCGTAGCCCGCCGGACAACCGGCGCAAGGCACGCAGGGACCATCGCAGTCGACGCCGCCTTCACCCTGGTTCTGAATACCGTCCGAGCAGGTCGGACAGGCTCCGCAGAGGCCGCCGCAATCCACGCCGGTCTCGCTGCCGTTCTGGACACCGTCAAAGCAGGTGGGGGGCACGTAGCAGACCTGCAGTTGGGGTCGGAGCGTCGCGCTCCCAGCCTGCCTGGAGCCGAACGTCGCGCGGCCCGTGAGCTGCTCCAGGAGCAGACCTTCATTCGGCACCGCGCCGGACACCCAGCCCTGGACGAGGCTCGTGATGTCCATGCTACCCGTGGTGTTGAGTGGGACCGTCGACAGATCGATGCTGGCTACCGTGGTAGAATCGAAGGCGCCGCCAAAGGCGCTCCATGTTACCGTGGACTCTGACCAGGGGGCCGACGCCCGGTGTACGAGGAGCGAGCCGCCGCCGACTCCGGTCACCTTGCGCAAGCTCAAGACGCTCGACGTGACGAGCGCGGCCGACGGCACCGAGGTCAACGAAAATGACAGCAGGCTCTGACGCTCTGTGGTGCCTGTTGCGCCCGTTTGGAGCGTCAGCGTCGTCCCGAAGTTCGAGCTCGCCGCGGTAGGATCCAAGGGGTCCTGCGCGATGGTCGAGTCGGCGTTGGGGAAGAAGGTCACACACGTGATCGGCTGCGTGGCCTCGCCGAGCTGTGTCAAGCCACCATCGCCAACCTCCGAAGGGGCCTCGCCGCAGCCGGCGAGGAGGGAGACGATGCCCGCAGCCGCGAGCCATGAGAACGTGGATCGCCCGGGAGGGCGCCCGCGCCCTGCCTGGGTCCGACCCCCCGCCAGGGGTCGCTGATTGTCTACAGTCGCCATGCTGTGCTCCATTGGGTGAGGTAGCTGCTCTTTGTCCGCCACGACGCGCGACGAAATTAGTTTCAGGTCAACATGTTAAAAAAGCACGCCGCGCACCTTTTCGTCAACCGCAATTACAGCCTCGGAGGGCACGGGAAGGCAGTATTTCGGGCTCCGAAATTGGTCCGCGTGCAGTAGGGCAGATCAGGAATGCCGTAGGAAGCGCTACATTGCGGGGCGTCGGGTCGGCGCGGTCCGAGACAGGCCCGCGAGCCGCCGACCCTTCACTTTTCCTGTTGCCCAGAGTACCTTGATGGCGCGAGCGCGACGGCGCGCGCTCGACGACGCACCATGGACATCCCTGCAGAGGAAGCCTCGTCGGTCCCCCCCGTTGCGGTCGCCAGCCCCGCGGCCACGGGGATGGGGCTCGGCAGCGTGCCCGCGAGCCCCGATGGGGAGCGCGCCCTTTTGCAGGCCCGCTTGGCGCTCTTCGGACGGGCGGCCGCGGGCATCTCGCTTTCGTTCTACATCCTCGTCAACGCCCTCGTGCAGGCCGGCCCGCGGGGGCGGTGGCCCACGTGGTGGGAGGCCCCGGTCAACCAATGGCACCTCGTCACGACCGCGATCCTCGCCAGCATCTGGCTTTTGTGCCGTGGAAGGCCCAGGGGCAAGGGGCTGCTCGCGCTGGTGGACGCGGCCTCCGTCCTCGGGGTCGGCGCGGGCTTTGGACTGATGGGCGCGTCTACCCAATGGCGCGGTGATCCGACCTTGCCGATGGTGCTCGCGGTGAGCCATACGCTCGGCTTTCGGGCCGTGTTGATCCCGAGCTCGGCGCGCCGCACCGCCGTCATCCATAGCCTCGCGTTCCTGCCGGTCGTGGCCTCGGCGTACTTCATCCACCGCGCATTGCTCCACGAGGAGAAGGCTTGGTCGGCGATCTACGACACCGTCTATACAGGCCTCTGGGGCGCGGTGTGCGTGGTTGTTACAACGCTCACCTCCCGGGTGATCTACGGCCTTTCTGAGCGGGTGCGAGAGTCTCGGAAGCTTGGCCAGTACACCCTGGAAGACAAGATCGGGGAGGGCGGAATGGGCACCGTCTACCGCGCGCGACACGCGATGCTGCGCCGCGCCACGGCGATCAAGCTCTTGCGCTCCGACCGCTCCAGCGAGCGCGACTTGCAGCGCTTCGAGCGCGAGGTGCAGCTCACGAGCCGCCTGACCCACCCGAACACGATCGCCATCTACGACTACGGGCGGACCCCGGAAGGCACGTTCTACTACGCGATGGAATACCTGGAAGGCCTCGATCTGGAGGCCCTCGTGCGCTCCGACGGAGCGCAACCAGCAGGCCGCGTCATCCGTCTCCTTTGTCAGATCGCGGGGGCCCTCGGCGAGGCCCACCG
>CAYLJT010000887.1:0-3359 GCA_964383995.1 uncultured Polyangiaceae bacterium | reverse complement strand
CGGCGTATTGCATGGCGGGAATGACACCCAGGCCAATGGCCCTCACGGCCACGCAAATGGGGTCGAACAGACCGCCTATCGCAGTGCCCGCCAGCGCCGCCGCCAGCGAGGCATAGAGCAGATAGTACTTGATGCGCTGGCGAATGGGGTGAGTCTTGTTCTCTTCGACCCGCTTCCCACCCTTCAAGTAGCGCGAGGGGAAGATCCAACCGAAGAAGTGGTGCAACGTGCCAAAGGGGCAAATCCACCCGCAAAAGACGCGACCGAAGACGAGCGTCAGGGCCAGGAGGCCAATCGACCAGGCGAGACCGCGGTAGATCGTGTGGGTCGACAAGAACGTCATCGCCGCGACGAACGGGTCGACCAGCAAGAACGCTTCGACGGGCAATGGCAAGCGGACGGGACCGTCGACCGCGTCGAACGAGCCACGGAACCCCGTTTGGAACAAAAAATAGAGAAAAAGGCTCAGAAAACCGGTCTGCGCGGCCCGCCTCAGCCACACGAGCAGGCGAATGCCACGGCGCGCAGGCAGGCCCGAGCCGGGGCGCTTTTTCGCCGTTGGGAGCCTCGCCTTCAGGCGCTGAAACAGCGTCGGAGCCGCCGTGGCCGGGGTCCTTCGGGCCTCCACGAGCTCGGCCACCTCAGGCGTCCTTCCAGCGCAGACTCTGCCAGTCCATGCGGCCCAAGCCGCGCTCTTGTCCCATGACGAGATAGGGAATCTCGGCGGCGTTGCGGCCAATCAAGGTGCAGCCATAGGCGTCCGCGGCCACCTGATCGACCGACGCGATGACGGTCTGCAGCTCTTTGCCATCGGCGATGTTGCCCCCCTGGGGGCCATTTCGCAGGAGCACACGGTAGGCGTCGAGGATGGTCAACGTGGGTTGCATGAAGTTTGCGAGATCGGCAATCGACAGGTCGATGTTTTGATGGAGCCTGTTGCGCCTACCACCGAGCGCGCCGTACCAGTTCTTCATGGCTCCCGTGTAGCGAGCCAAGTTGTGGTGCTTCGCGATAGGCACGTTGATGACTTTGTCGGCCTGGATGAGCGGCGTGTAAACGGGCCAGTCGTCGAGCACCTCACCCTTGAGGCGCATGCCGCGAAAGCGGTGCTCGGCGGGCAGGATGATCTCGGCGCCCACGTCGTAGGCCGATTTCCAGATGCCCGAGCGTTGGAAGCAGCGGTTCGGCTCGTTGCACGAGGCGTCGGTCACGACAACCGTCTTCGCCCCCGCGTCGAAGGCCAAGCGCACCACCGCCGCCACCACCTCGGGGTTCGTGTTGGCCGCGTGAATCGGCGTGCGATCCCAGCCGATGTTGGGCTTCACCACGACCACGTCGCCGCGGCTCACGAAGCGCTTCATGCCCCCCAGCGCGTTGACCGCGCGCTCCACGAGGGCCTCTGGCTCACCGCCTTTGGCGACCGCGAAATCGGCCACGAGGGCGTCCGCGGCCACGCGGTAGTCGCGCGTTTCAGGGGTTAGTTTTGAAGCCGAGAGGTCGAGGCCCCCAGCGTCCCAGGCCGCTTTTCCGAGCACCGCTGAGCCTGCGAGCACCGCGGAGGCAGCGCCAAGGCGTTTGAGGGCGTCGCGGCGAGAAGGGTCCATCTAGCTTCTCGATAGCGCACACTTTGCGCCTTCTCAAGGCGCGCGGCTCACGATCGCAAGGCTAAGCTCGCGCACGGCACGAAAAAAAGGAGCCTTCGATGGTCTCGGCGCTCTTCGACGAATCGCGATGGACGCCCATAACGGGCTTTGATTTCGAGGACATCACCTACCACCGCGCCCGCGATCAGGGCACGGTCCGGGTGGCCTTCAACCGCGCCGATGTGCGCAACGCATTTCGTCCACGGACCGTTGACGAGCTGTTCACGGCCCTCGAGCACGCACGCATGACGGACGACGTGGGCTGCGTGCTGTTGACCGGCAACGGCCCCTCGGCCAAAGACGGTGGCTGGGCCTTTTGCTCCGGTGGCGACCAGCGCATCCGGGGGCGAGACGGCTACCAATACGAGCCCGAAAAGGCCGCCCACGCGCGCCCCGCCAGCCTCGGGCGTTTGCACATATTGGAGGTGCAACGGCTGATTCGCTTCATGCCCAAGGTGGTCATCGCCGTGGTGCCGGGTTGGGCAGTGGGCGGCGGCCACAGCTTGCACGTGGTGTGCGACCTGACGCTCGCCAGCGAAGAGCACGCGATCTTCAAGCAAACCGATCCCGACGTCGCGAGCTTCGACAGCGGCTACGGATCGGCGCTCTTGGCGCGGCAAGTGGGGCAGAAGAGGGCCCGCGAGATCTTCTTTCTGGGCCGCAATTACACGGCGAAAGAGGCCTTTGAGATGGGCATGGTCAACGCCGTCGTGCCCCACGCAAAGCTCGAAGAGGAGGCCCTGGCCTGGGGCAAGGAGATCAACGGCAAAAGCCCGACGGCCATGCGCATGCTGAAATTCGGCTTCAATTTGCCGGATGAAGGCCTGGTGGGCCAGCAGCTCTTCGCGGGCGAGGCGACGCGCCTCGCGTACATGACCGACGAGGCCGCCGAAGGCCGCGACGCGTTCCTTGAGAAGCGCAGGCCCGATTACCGGCGTTTTCCCTGGTATTTTTGATCAATCGGGGATCTTCGCCGGATCGAAGAAGCCCCGGTTCGCGAGCCCGCGCAAGGCGCTCACGACGCGCGCGTGGTCGTCGTCGGAGAGGCCCTTCTCCGCAGAAAGGCCGACCAAAACGCGGATCGCGTGCGCCACCGACTCGGCCGCGAAGGGCTCGCGGTCTTCGGGTCGCGCGAGGGCGATGGCCGCGATAGCGTCGAGCAAGGCCGCCGTCGTGGGCCAGGGCTCGCCCGTGTCGGGGCTTGCTTTCAAGCCTTTTTGTGCAGCGAGCGCCGCGTCGGCAAGGGGTCCCAAGGCGAGCAACGCGTCGCTCGCGTAGGGCAAAGCGCGCAGGGCCGCCGTCGCGACAGCGCCTCCGTCTCGCACACCCGCGGCGAGCTCCTCCGCACCCAAGGCGTCGGCCAGCCGCGCGTCCTCCAGCGGATCGTCGTCACCCAGCGCCCGCGCCCAGCGCTCGTCCGAGACACGGGCGCTCGGTGCGTGGGCCGTGACCTCTGCGGCTTGGGGGCTCGTCGAGACCGCCGCCGAAGGTGCGCCCTCGGGCGGCGGATCGCGGTGGCACGACGTCGTGAAGGTCGCGAAAAATAGCGCGCAAACGACGGCCAACGCGGGGGCTCGCCGGGCCCGCACGATCAAGGCGATTGGAAGAGCTCGAGGGTGCGTCGCCCGGCCTTCTTGTCGTCGTCGAGCTTGTTGTTGAACTCTTCGACCGCGCGGTTGATGTGCATCGAGCAGAACTTCGGCCCGCACATCGAGC
>CAYLJT010000886.1:0-3368 GCA_964383995.1 uncultured Polyangiaceae bacterium | reverse complement strand
GGGTGCGCATCTGCGCGATGAGCCCCGTGAGCTCTTTGGGATCGCCCGGCCCGTTGCCGAGCATTATGCCGTCGACCTGGGCGGCGAGGGGCGCCAAGTCCGCGTGGTAAGGGGCGCGAATCACGGTGGCGCCGCGCTCGTTCAGGCTGCGCACGATGTTGTCCTTCGCGCCTGCGTCGACGAGCAGAATCTTGAGCGGACCGCCCTCGTAGGTGATGGGCTCGTTCGGAGAGACCGATCTAAATACTTCGTCGTGCATGTCCACCGCCCTGGACGCTTGTTTGGCCCGCGAGAGCTCCATGTCGGCCGGGAAAAGCCAGCCCTTCATGGTGCCCGCCTCGCGCAAACGCCGCGTGAGGGTTCGGGTGTCGATGCCCGTGATCGCGGGGACTCCCTCGGAACTGAGCCATTCCGACAGCGAGCGCCGGGCCGCGTGGTGGCTGTATTTGTCGACGTAGGTCTGCACCACCAGGCCCTGCACCTGGATGTGCCCCGACTCGAAGGGCCGCGCGATGCTGCCTTCCGGGCGGGCCGCGGGCACGCCGTAGTTGCCCACGAGGGGATAGGTGATGACTAGAATTTGACCCTTGTAGGAGGGGTCCGTGAGGGTCTCGACGTAACCGGACATCCCCGTGTTGAAGACGACTTCGCCAACGACCGCCTGGTTGGTCCCAAAGGATCGACCGACCATCGTCGTGCCGTCTTCAAGCACGAGCTTCATTTCGATGGAGCTTCGCATCGGTGCCTCGTTATCACATCCGCCCCCCGCGATGCGTGTTGTTTGTCCGCGCCACGCGCTATTTTTGCGGCGTTTTTTTAAGGCTTTTCGAAAACGAAAGGCCGCCGATTGGAGGAGGTACGCTCCTCCTGAATCAGCGGCCCAACCGTCGACGGGACGGGCTTGCTCGGCGGCTTGGAGAGCCGCCGAACGCGCTCGCTCAGATCAGCTCTTCGGTCAACGGACCGCGGAGCTCTGCGACCTTGGTCTTCTCGATGACGGTGCGCTCGAGGACGAGCACATCCATCTTGGTGCGTAAGAAGCAGTCGAGGGCCTCTTTCGGCGTGCACACCACGGGCTCGTTCTCGTTGAACGAGGTGTTGAGCAAAACGGGCACGCCCGTCATGTCGCCGAACTTGCGAATCAGCGCGTAATACCGCGGATTTTGCTCGGCGGTGACGGTCTGCAAACGGCCCGTTCCATCGACGTGGCACACGGCGGGGATGAGGTGCCGCTTCTCGGGGATGATGTTGTAGACCATCGTCATGAACGGATCGGGGTAGTCCTGATCGAAGAAGTTACTGACCTCTTCGAGGGGCAGAGCGGGCGCGAAGGGGCGGAACATTTCGCGGCGCTTGATGCGGGCGTTCATCAGGTCTTGCATGTCCTCACGCCGCGGATCGACGAGGATCGAGCGGTTTCCGAGGGCGCGGGGACCCCACTCCATGCGGCCTTGGAACCAGCCGACGACCTTGCCATCGACGATGTGCTTGGCCGTGCGCTCCACGATGCCCTCCTCGGAGAGCGTCTCGAAAGGCACCTTCTCGGTCTTGAGCAGGGCTTCGATGTCGGTCTGCGTGGCGCTCGGACCCCAATACGCCGTGTTCATCTTGAACTTGCGCGGGTAGCCGAGGATGTGGTGGTAGAGATAAAAAGCGGCGCCCATGCAGGTGCCCGCGTCGCCCGCGGCGGGTTGGATGAACACCTCGTCGAAGATGCCCTTCTGACGAATGCGACCGGCGGCGAGGCTGTTGTGGGCGCAGCCGCCGGCGAGCGCCAAGCGCTTCGAGCCGGTGAGCTTGCGGGCCGTTTCCAGGATCTCGAAGTAGGCCTCTTCGAAGACGGCTTGCACGCTGGCCGCGACCGCCTTGAAGCGATCGGTCATTTCGGACTTCGGTTGACGAGGCGGCCCGAGCAGCGTTTCGAGGGCGTCGGAGTTGATGCGGTCGTAGCGGGGCTCGCCCTCCCAGGTCATCGCCACGCCCTTCGTGTGGTGCTGGAAGTACTCCAAACCAAGCTCGAAGGCGCCGTCTTGCACGCGCACCACCTGCCGCAGCTTGTCGAGCATTTCGGGCTGACCGTAGGCCGAGAGACCCATGACCTTGTACTCGTCGCCGAACTTCGGGAAGCCGAGGTATTGCGTGATGCCCGAGTAGAACAGGCCGAGCGAGTGCGGGAAGCCGACCTTGCGGATGGGCTCGAGCTTGGTGCCCGTGCCCTTGGCCCACATGGTCGAGACGAAGTCACCGAAGCCGTCGATCGAGACCACGGCCGCGTCGTCGAAGCCCGAGCAGTAGTAGGCCGACGACATGTGAGCGCGGTGGTGCTCGACGTGGTGTTGCTCGGCGCGAATACGGCTCGCGTCGATGCCGAGGTTCATCGCAAGCTGCGCCTTCGGGTTGATCCAGAGCATCTGGTTTTTGACCCGGTCGAGGATGAAGGCGAAGTCGGGGCGCTTGCGGAGCGAATAGAGGATCTTGTCCTTGAGCTGCGCGCGGGGGTTACGGCCAATGGCGATGTGGTCGACGTCCTCAATCTTGGCGCCAACGCTTGCTAGGCAGTAGTCGACCGCGAGACGAGGAAAGCCAGCCCAGTGTTTTACGCGAACGAATCGCTCTTCTTCGGCGGCGGCGACGAGCTGTCCATCCACGAGCAGACAGGCGGAAGCGTCACCGTGATAGGCATTTAGCCCGAGGATCATCATGGTCGCGCGACCATAGTTTGTTCTGCTACGTCGTCAAGATTCGTCTTCGAACAGCGGCGTAATTTCAGCTCACGCAACGCGTGCATCACTTCACGCGCAGTTCGCGCGCACTTCACGTGATCGAGGCGCGATGACCTCGATTCCATCGAAACGACGGCGCTAGCTCGCCGCGCGCTTCGCGAGCCGCGCGAAGAAATGAGCGAGCTCGGCTTTGTGTATGGGAGGCATGTACTCAAAGTTTCTTCCGCGATCGATGATCTCCCAAAAGTCCTTCGTTTCGACGCGTTCGAGCTCGTCGCGGATGGCACGCAGGCGTTCCGGGGTCTCGTCTGCAAAGTCTTCGACAATACGATTTGCGGCGACGTCGTCGCCCGCCGCCAGGTAGTACGCCGCGAGCTTCACCTGAGCCTTGCGCACGCCCTTCAACGCGAGCTCGCGCATGCGCTCCCCGCCGGGGCGGTCGAGCTCCAAGAAAACCTTCAGCATCGCGTCGTGCTCGGCGAGCTTGGCGTCGTGGGCCATCTGGCAGAGGGCGCCCACGTCGTACGCGACCGTCTCGGTGACGAAGGGGAGGCTCAGGTCGTACCCGGTGTGGCCTTTGTACTTCATGTGCCCCACGGCCGAGAGCGCCACCGGTCCGTGGCCCCCCGCGATGAGCGCCTCCAC
>CAYLJT010000885.1:0-3375 GCA_964383995.1 uncultured Polyangiaceae bacterium | reverse complement strand
ACATCAAGAAGACCATGCAGTCGGTCGATGTGCTCTACGGCGTCACCATGCAAGATCCCGGCGTGTCACGCATCGACAGCGTGCGCGTCAACGAGGGCGTCTCGAAGCGCGGCCAAAAGCCCGCCGCCGAGGCCAGCGCGCAGGCCGTCGCCTGAGACAGCGGGCGGCCGTCGGGTCGCTCACCTGGCGCGCGATGTCTCAGACATTGAAGCGGTAGTTCACCACGTCGCCGTCTTGCATCACGTAGTCCTTGCCCTCGACGCGCAGGCGTCCTTGGGCCTTCAACGCGGCCTCGCTGCCCACCGCCTTGAGATCCTCGAGGCGGTAAATCTCGGCGCGGATGAAGCCCCGTTCGATGTCGCTGTGGATCTTGCCCGCGGCCTTGCGCGCGCTCGCGCCGCGGCGAATGGGCCACGCGCGGCACTCGTCGGGCCCCGCAGTGAGAAAGCTGATCAGGTCGAGCAGGCGAAACACCGCGCGCACGAACGTGTTGCGCGCGGGCTCGCCGAGGCCGAGGCCGTCGAGGAACTCCTTCTGCTCGTCCGCCGCCATCGCCGCGATTTCGGCCTCGATCGCCCCGCAAATCGCCAGCGAAATGCCCCCCGAGGATTCGTGGATGGAGCGCAGGTGAACCATGGTGGGGTCCGCCCACGCGGCCTCGGACAGGTTGTAGAGCGTCACGAGCGGTGTCGCGGAGAGCAGCTGAATGCCCGGTCCTAGAGCCTTTTGATCCTCTTCGGTCAGGCCCGCTGTGCGCAGCGGCGCGCCCCCTTCGAGGTGCGCGAGGCAGCGCGCGGCGACGTCCAGCTCGGGCCCCTTTTTCCCCTCTTTTTTCAGCCGTTCCACGCGTTTTTCGAGCAGCCCGAGATCGAGCAAGATCAGCTCGTCGTTGAAGGATTTGTCGTCCCGGCTGGGGTCCGCGGACGTCGAGAGCGCGGGGTTGTCGAAGCCCCGCACGACGTGAACGATCACGTCGGCGTTGCGCATGTGTTGGATGGTCTCCGGCGGAAATGCGCCACCCGCCCTTCCCGTCCCCGCGATATCGAAGAACGTGATCTCGGCGAACGTGGTCTTTTTGGGGTGAAAGATTGCGGCGAGCTCGCTCACGCGCTCATCGGGGACCTTGATGTTTCCAATCGACACATTGCGATCGATGCGCGCTCCAGGGGCCAGAGCTGCAAAGACGGTCGATTTCCCCGATCCGGGGTAGCCGCAAATGGCTGCGTGCATGGTAGCTCCTGGAAATTCAAGGGAAGGCGCCCCGACCTCCGGCGTGAAGACCGTCCCATAGGCAGGATCGCGTCTCGCGGGGGGATGGGAGGTGGGACAAAGGGCTGTATACTCCGGACTTCTTTTTGTCGAGGAGAGCCCTTCTCATGGCCCGTCGCATTCGCTCTTTGATTCTTGAGGGAAATTCGTCGTCGCGCGCAGGCTTGTTTTTCAGCCTGTTGGCCGCATTGGCGGGGGCCTTCGTGGCTTGTGGTGGGGGGGACTCGGAGTCGGCATCGACTTCAGCGACCGCCTCATCGTCGGACGCAACGACGGGCTCGGGCGGGGACATGGGCATCGGGGGCAACTTCACGACCTCCACCACGGCGAGCACCTCCACGGCCACGTCCTCCTCCACGACGGGTTCGGGCGGAGCGCCCCCCATGTGTGATGGACCGGTCGGCGGCGAGCACACCTTCAGCAAGATTTTTGGCGACGTCTCCGACCAGTTTTCCGGGCAAATCGCGGTCGATGCCACGGGCGCGGTGTACATGGTCGGCACCTTCACGGGCTCGCTCAACTTCGGCGGCGCGACGCTCACGGCCAACAGCCAAACCGACGTCTTCCTCGTGAAGTTCGACGCCAACGGCGGCCACGTGTGGAGCAAATCGTTCGGCGGCAACAAGTCGCAGACGGGCACGGCCATCGCCATCGACGCCCTTGGCAACGTGGTCATCACCGGCTTCTTCTACGACTCGGTCAACTTCGGCGGAGGCACCCTCACCGCCACCTCGAACGGCTCGGCCAACAGCTTCCAAGACGCCTTCATCGCCAAGTTCGATTCGGCCGGAAACCACATTTTCAGCAAGCGTTTTGGCGATATCAACACGGACTACGCCTACGGCATCGCCACCGACAACAACAACAACATCATCTTCACGGGCGTGTTCCAGACGCCGTTCATCAACCTCGGCGGCACCAACATCACGAACAGCGGCGGCTTCGATATTTTCGTCGCGAAGTACGACTCCAACGGCAACCACGTGTGGAGCATGGGCTACGGCGACGCGGCCGATCAGTTTGGTCGCGGGGTCGCGACGGACGCAGCCGGGAACGTGTATTTGACCGGGGAAATCCTGGGCAGCGCGAACTTCGGCGGCGGCGCGCTCACGGCGGTCGGTGGGACCAACCTGTATGTCACGGCGCTCAACGGCGCGGGGCAGCACCAGTGGAGCAAGCGCTTCGGCGAGACCTCCGCGGTGGGCTGGGCCATCACCACGGACGCCACCGGCAAGGTGTACGTGGCCGGCGATTTCCACGGCGACATGGATCTTGGCGGCGGCAAGATGCTCAGCGGCAACGCCCAGAACGACGACGTGTTTCTGTTGCAGCTCGATGGTCAGGGCAATGTGGCGTGGGGCAAGGCCTACGGCGACGCCCTCGCGCAGCACGCCCGCGCCCTCGACATCGACGGTCAGGGCAACGTGCTGATGACGGGCTCCTTCGGCGGCACCATCGACTTCGGCGACGGTGCCCACACGAGCGTCGGCGGCTTCGACCTGTACGCCACCAAGATCAGCCCCACCGACGGCTGTCCGTTGTGGACCCAGGTCTTCGGCAGCCCGGAATTTCAAGAGGGAACGGGCATTGGCGCCGATGCGAGCGGCAACGTCTTCATCGGCGCCACGGTGGTCGGCGCCGTCGACTACGGCGGCGGCCTGCTCACCGCCCAGGGCAACGACGTGCTCATCATGAAGCGCAAGCCGTAAAGGTTTGACCTCAAATGGTTGCGCATTTTCTCGCGAAATTAATGAAAATCCCGTGAGCGTTTGAGGGCTGGCCCGGCCTTGTGCTGGGTGTCGCCCTCGACCGTGGGCAGCTCCAAGCGCTCGGCCTTCGACACCAGCACGTGGATGACCTCGCCCTGCTTTTCGAGCTTGCCCGACACCAACATGAGCTGGGCGTAGCGGAGCGCGAAGTGCTGCTCGTCCCAGACGCGTCGGTGCACCACGAGGTTGACGTTGCCGGTCTCGTCTTCGAGGGTGACGAAGGTGATGCCGCTCGCGGTCTCGGGGCGTTGTCGACAAATGACCAGCCCTCCGACGCGCACTCGTTGGCCATCTTGCAGGTGCTCCAAGGCATCGGCGGTGACCGCCCCGCGACGCC
>CAYLJT010000884.1:0-3376 GCA_964383995.1 uncultured Polyangiaceae bacterium | reverse complement strand
AGACCGCAAAGGTGAGCTGATCCGCGGCATCGTCCGGCGCTTCGAGAAGGGCAACAACCTCCTCGTCGACTTGGGCCGCACCGAGGGCGTCCTGCCGTCTCGCGAGCAAACGCCGCGCGAAACCTACCGCCCGGGCGACCGCATCGTGGCCTACGTCAAGGACATCGATCGCGAAGCGCGGGGGCCGCAAATCATCCTTTCGCGCGCCGATCCACGCTTGGTCGAGAAGCTGTTCGAGGCCGAGGTCCCGGAGATCTATGAGGGCATCGTGCGCATCGTGTCGGTGGCCCGCGAGGCCGGCGCGCGCTCCAAAATCGCGGTCACCTCGCGTGACGCCGACGTCGATCCGGTGGGCGCTTGCGTCGGCATGAAGGGCTCCCGCGTGCAGGCCGTCGTGCAAGAGCTCCGCGGCGAGAAGATCGACATCGTGCCCTTCGATCGCGATCCGGCGCGCTACGTCATCGCCGCCATTCAGCCCGCCGAGGTGCACAAGGTCATCGTCAACGAGGCCGACGGTCGCATGGAGCTCGTCGTCCCCGACGAGAAGCTCTCGCTCGCCATCGGTCGCAAAGGCCAGAACGTGCGCCTTGCCGCCCAGCTCACGAGCTGGAAGCTCGACATCATCAGCGAGTCGAAGTTCAAGCAAATGGAGGAGGAAGCCATCTCGGCCCTCCAACAGATCGACGGGGTCACGGAGACCATCGCCAAGTCCATGTATCGCCTCGGGTTTCGCGCCCTCGAAGAGGTCAGCGAGGCGACCATCGAAGAGCTCTCGGCGATCCCCGGCCTCGGCGGCGCCGAGGTGGCCGAGCGCATCAAGGGTCGCGCCGACGAGACCATGGAGCGACTGCGCCAAGAGCGCATTCGCCGCGCGGCCACGCGCACCGAGCCGCTGACCGAGCGCGAGCGCATCATGTTCGTGCGCGGCGTCGGCGAGCACACGGTGCAGCTCCTCGAAGACGCGGGCTATCGCACGGTCGAAGACCTCCTGCGGGAGGACGAAGATCGGCTGGCCATCCGCTCCGGGCTCGGCATCAAAAAGGCCCGCGCCATCAAGCAAAACGCGCGTGAGCTTCTGGACAGCGAGCAAGCCGTCCTCGAAGCCGCTCGCGCCAAAGCACGAAGCGAAGAGGCAAGCAGGAGCTCATGAACGATTCGTCGGGTCCGCAACGAGAGCAAGATGCGCGCGGCGAGCGCGCCAACACACGCACGTGTGTTGGCTGCGGCGCCCGTGTGCCTCGCGCGGACGCCGACGAAGCCATGCTCGTTCGCCTCGTGCTCGGCCCCGACGGCACCATCGCCGTCGACGCCGCCAACGGCGGCTTCGGCCGCGGCGCGCACCTTCATGCGGCGCGGTCCTGCATCGAAAAAGCCGCGCGCGCAGGCCTGCCGCGCGCCGCAAAGCGGGGCGACCTCAGCGTGTGCACCGACGTCGGCGCGCTGGTCCCGCTGACGCCGACGGCCCTCGCGACGGCCATGCGAGACGCTGCCGTGCGACGAATCGGCGGCCTGCTCGGCGCTGCCAAGCGCGCCAAGGCCGTGGCTCTCGGCAGCGACGCGGTGGTCGCCGCGCTCCGCAACGACGACGCCGCCCTCGTGGTCGTGGCCACGGACGCGGCTGCGGCGGCCGATCTAGGGCCCGTGCGCGGGGCCATCGCCGACGGTCGGGCCGTCGCGTTCGGAACCAAAGAGAGTCTTTCCGCCGCCCTTCACGCGGCGGGGTTGCTGGCGGTGCTCGCTATCACGTCAACAACCATTGCCGCGGAAATTCGGGCCTGTGTCCGAATGGCCGATGCATGCCAGGCCGCTCCCCTCGCGGGCGCGGGCCAACCTGGCGCGCGCGTGTCGAATTCTAAGGGCCCCACCGGGGGATCCCAAAGCCCATCGCCCGCCGTTCGCGGGAACGGGGCGACGCTGGAGCGTGGTGCATGAGCAAGGTCCGGGTTTACGAGATCGCGAAGCAGCTCAACATGGACCCCAAGTCCTTGGTCGACTTGTGTCACACCATCGGCGTCGCCGATGTGAAAAATCATATGAGCGCCGTTGAGCCCGAGGTGGCGGACCGCATCAAGCGCCACGTCGATCGTCAACGGAACCCGGAGGTCGTCGAAGAGCGCATTCGCCCGACGGTCGTGAAACGGCGTGCTCGTGCCCATGAGAGCCCCGACGTCCCTGCGCCGCGCCCCTCGGCGCCCGGAGCGCCCACGTCGAGCCGAGGCTTTGATGCACCGGTCGGCCTCGCGGGAACGCCCGTCGTGCCGGCCCCCGCGCCGAGCGCCCCGAGCCGAGCTCCGGTCCCACCCCGAAGCGTCCCGCGCAGCGCGCCATCGCGGCCCAGCGCCCCCGAGCCCGTCGTCGAGGCCAAGACCGTCGTCATCGAAGAGCCGGCCGCGCCCGTGGCACCGGTCGAGCCCCCGCGCGTCGAGCCCACCCCCGTCGAAGCCCGCGAGGTTCCTCCGCCCGCGCCGAGCGCGCCGAAAATCGCAGCGCCTCCCGCGGTCAGCGAGCCCGCTGCACCCAAGGCCGAGCCCGTGCAGGCCGACGTGGCTCCGCCCCCCGCGGCCGAGCCCATTCCCGAGCCGGTCAAGTCGTCGCCCAAGGCAGCGCCTGTCGATGCCCCCGCGGCACCGGCCGTCACCGCGCCAGAAGCGGCGCCCGAGGCGGCGGTTGCCCCTGCCCCCTCCGCGGCCCCGCACCCCCGCAGCCCCGCAACCGCAACGCCCACGCAGCCCCAGCGGCCCCAGCAGGGCGCCGCGAAGAGCGTTCCGCCTGCGGCGAAGGCCCCTTCGACCCCCCCGCCCGAGAGCCCGAAGCGCCCCTCCCAGCCCCCGAAGACCGGCATCGAGGTGTGGAGCGGTCGTCCGGGCGTTCCCATGCCTCAGGCGCGCTCCGCCACGCCACTGGCTCGCCGCACGACCTACGACCCCCGCGCGGCCTCCACGGGGCCGAATCGCCCCGGCGGCACGGGCGGCTACAGCCCGGCGGTCGGACGCCCGATGACGGGCGGCGGAGGCAGCCGGCAGCGCCCGAACATGCGGCCCCGCCCGGGCGCCGGCGGGCCCTTGCCGCGCCGCCCCAACGTCTCTTCGACCCTCGAAATGGCCTCGCACAAGAAGGTCATCAAGATCGAAGAGCAAGTCTCGCTGCAGAAAATTGCTGCGATGATGAGCCTCAAGGCGACCGACGTGCTCATGCGCCTGCTTTCGATGGGCATGACGGGCGTCAACATCAACTCCACCCTCGACGCCGACACCGCGAAGATCCTCGCCAGCGAGTTCGGGTGGAGCGTGGAAGACGTGGCGGTCAGCGAAGAGGACTCGCTCGTCGCGGCCACCGAGGTCGACCAAGAGGGCGACCAGGAGAACGAGCCGAGGCC
>CAYLJT010000883.1:0-3377 GCA_964383995.1 uncultured Polyangiaceae bacterium | reverse complement strand
CCCGAGCAGCGACAAAACCGCGCTGGCCGGCGTCTTTCCCGCGGGCTTCGTGCGCGAGGCCATGGCCGCCACCGCGCCGCGCACCAGGCTGCCGTGGCGCGCTTCGAAGTCGACGAGCTGCGGGAACGTGGAGCGCGCGCTCAGGGCGTGGATGTCCCCCGCGTAGATGCCACCGAGCAGGGGCTCACCGATGCGATCGAGGGCTTCTTTGCCCAGGCGCCGCTCGACGAAGGTGCCGAGGGACTCGTCGTCTGTGCCCGTTCGTGGCCGGATGAACGGCTCGACGGCCATGCGCAGCTTGCCGCGCAGCGTGAGCAGGGGGCTGCCCATGACGGGCACCCAGCGCGTCGGCACGGTGAGCATGATGCCCTCGGGCAAGTTCCGAAGACGACCCTTCAAACCCACGTAAACACGGCGATTTTCGGCGCGCGTCTCGATCAGTCGATCACCCAAGCCGAGCTCTTTGCAGAGCGCTGTGGCCTGGGGCTTGGTGGCCACGAACGAGTCCGGACCACCGTCGATCACGAGGCCCGCGGTGCGTTCGGTGCGAATGTTTCCACCGACGACGGGGCGCGATTCGAGCACCACCACGTCGGGCCGCGAGTCGCTGCCCGCGCGGCTCGCGAGCAAACGGTAGGCGATGGTGAGCCCCGTGATGCCACCGCCCGCGATGACGATGCGGCCTTCGCTCATGCACGGGCTCCGCGGGCGCCGTGCTCGTGCACGAAGTCGATCGCCGCCTTCACGTTGTCGACCGGCGTCTCGGGCGTGATGCCGTGGCCCACGTTGAAGATGTGCCCGTCGCGACCGCCGACCTCGTCCAGGATGCGCACGACGCGCTCGCGCAGCACCTCGCGGGGCGCGCAGAGCAAGAGCGGATCGAGGTTGCCTTGCACGGCGTGGTTGGGCCCCACGCGGGCCCAGCCTTCTTGGATGGGCGTGCGCCAATCGAGGCCGATCACCGTGCCCCCCGCCTCGCGCTGGGCTTCGAGCAACATGGCCGTGCCCGTGCCGAAGTGGATGACGGGCACGCCCATCGTCTGCACGTCGCGCAGCACGTGGCTCACGTGCGGCATCACGTAGGTGCGGTAATCGTAGGGGGAAAGCGAGCCTATCCAGGAGTCGAAGAGCTGCACGCACTGGGCCCCCGCCTCGACCTGCGCGCGCAAATAGCGGCGCACGACCTCGGATATTTTGCTCATCAAAAGATTCCACGCGTCGGGATTGCTCCACATGAGCGCCTTGGTGCGTTGGTAGCTCGACGATTTTCCGCCCTCGATGAGGTAGCTCGCGATGGTGAACGGCGCGCCCGCGAAGCCGATGAGCGGCGTCTTTCCGTCGAGCTCTTTGCGCAGCAAACGGATCGCTTCGAGCACGTAACCAAGGCCCTCTTCCGGCTCAAAAAGCCTTAGTTTCTCGATGCCCTGGCGATCGCGCACGGGCTCGTGCACCACCGGCCCTTCACCCTTTGCGAACTCGAAGGGCGCGCCCATGGGCTCCAACGGCAGCAAGATGTCGGCGAACAAGATGGCCGCATCCATGCCTAGGCGCAGCGGTTGGAGCGTCACCTCGACGGCCAGCTCGGGGGTCTTGCACAGCTCGAGCAAGGTGCGCTTTTCGCGGAGCGCGCGGTACTCGGCCATGTAGCGGCCCGCCTGGCGCATGAACCACACGGGGGTCGTGTCAACGGGCTCACGGCGGCAGGCGCGGAGAAAGCGATCGAACATGGCGCGGGGTTCTGCCTCGAATGGCCATCCGTGTCACGCAGAGCCGCGCGGCCCTACTTGTTTCCGTGCGGCATGCGCCCCCGACGCGCGGAGATTGCGTCCCTTGGCGAGGAACGATAGCGATAGGCTTTATGCGCTCGAACCTGGCCCTTTTCGCGTTGTCCGCCCTGTCCGTCCTGCTCGTCTCGTGCTCCGCGCCGAAACAAGCGGAGGTGCCCCAAATCGAAGAAAGTGCCGGCCAAGACATGGCCCCCGAAGAGGCGCCCCCGCCGGCCCCCGCCGAGGCGGGCTCCGACAAGCCCTCGGCCGAAGCCAGCGACATGCACACCAAGTGTTGCGAGCTGTGCAAAGAGGGCCTCTCGAAAGACCGCACGGGCGCTTCTCCCGACACGATCCCCTGCGCCGACTACACCGACACCCTGACGCCGTGGTGCCTGGAGCACTTCCGCGCGACGCCCACCATGGCGTCCGCCTGCAAGTAGCCGCGCGAAACGCCGGACCTCGGGTGCCGTGACGTCCAACCCAAGCCCGCTCGGCTTGCCGGTATAAACTGGAACCTATGGCCCGCCCGTCCCGCCCGCCCGGCTTCGACATGACGTATCGGCCTTCTGAAGCGGTGTCTTTCGGACCGCCGCTCCGCGACAGGCTACCATCGCTGCTCTACCTGGCCTTCGCGCTCGTGGTGGGGGGCATCATCCTCTACGGCCAAAACGCGCCCTCTTCGTCGACCATTTTTCGCTACGTGGTCGAGGGCGATCGCCACCGCATCATCCCCGCTTCGGCGTGCGGCATCGTGCTCTTCACGAGCGCGGTCGCCGCCGTGATCCGCGCGCGCATGCGTGGCGTCGTGGTGCACCCCGACGGCATCGAGATGCGTGAGCTTTTGACCTTCGGTTGGCCACGCATCCGGCGCCTCCATTGGTCGCAGATCGACCGCGTTACGCTGAAGCCCGCGGAGAAGCTCAAGAAGGCCGCGAGCGCCATCGCGATCGACCTTTGGGACGGCTCGCGCACCTGGCTCCCCGACGTGGCAGAGGTCGACGATCTCGCGCTGATGCTCGAAAAAGTGGCCCTCGCGCGGGCCATCCCCCTCGACGGCTCGACGGGCCTCTTGGACGACTTGGGCAATCCCTTCGGCGACGACGCCGTCGACGGCTAGGGATTTCGAGCGCTACGGTGCGGGCATCGTCATGAACGCCCGCTCTCTCCGCTGGTTGCCGCTTTTGCTCTCGTTCGTGGCCTGTGGCCGCGAGGTCCCGCCCTACCAGCCTCCCGGGCCCGGCGCCCCTGCGGCCCCCGTCGAAACCGTTGCACCTCAAACGAATGGCGCGCCCGCCGTCGAGCCTGCCCCCGCGGCGTTCGTGCCCAAGCGCGTGGCGTTCGAAGCCCAGGCCATGGGCACGCACATCACCGTCGCCAGCTTCACGACCCCGGAGCTTGGCGAAGAGGCGCTGAAGCCCAAGCTCGAAAAGTCGGTGGCGGAGATTCGCCGCCTGGAGCGCATGATGACCACGTGGCGCGACGACAGCGAGATCTCCCTGATCAACGCCGCCGCCGGCCAGAAGGCCATCGCGGTGAGCAACGAGACCCTGGAGGTCATCGACAAACGCTTGTGGATCGCCGAGCGCTCCGAGGGGGTCTTCGACATCA
>CAYLJT010000882.1:0-3380 GCA_964383995.1 uncultured Polyangiaceae bacterium | reverse complement strand
CATCGAGCGCCTCATCGACGACGTCGAGCAAGCGTCGTTGAGCCTGGACTCGCCGGGCGAGCGCGAGGCCCGTCGCGAGCACGTGCGCACCTTCCTGGCGTCGATGCCCACGCGCTACTTGCTCTCGAACGATCCGCGGGCCGTCGCCGCCCACGCCGAGCTTGCGCTCCGTCACCGCGAGCGCGTTCGCGCGGCCGGCGTCGAGCGCACGAGCGCGCGATTCGTGACGGTGGGACTCGTGCCCTCGCGCCACGCGGGGGCCGCCGAGCTGTGCGTCGTCACCGCCGATCGAGCCGGGCTCTTGGCCGCCATCACGGCTGCCATCGCGGCGTCGCGCTTGGAGGTGCACGGCGCTCAAATCTTCTCGCGACCGACCCCTGCCGAAGCAAACGATCGCGCGGAGCGAAACCATTCGGACAGCGCGCCACCGCCCACCGCGACGGGTGGTCCGCTCGAAGCGCTCGATCTGTTTTGGGTGCGCGACCGCGGCGAAGGCGAAGGCGGCGTGGCTCGTGCCATCCCCAAGCTCGTGGCCGACATCGACGCGATTTTATCTGGCGAAATCGAGGCCGCGACGGTGGCCGCGCGACGCGGGGGAGGGGGCCCCTTGCGCGACCGAAGCCCGTCGCTCTTTCGCACCAAGGTCACCATCGACGATCGCGCGTCGCCTACGCACACCGTCATCGAGGTGGCGACGCGGGACCGACCGGGCCTGCTCTTCGCGATGGCCGACACCTTCCACCGCTTGGGCCTGTCCATCGCGGTCGCCAAGGTCAACACCGAAGGCTCACGGGTCGCCGACATTTTCTACGTCACCGATCGCGGCGGCGCGAAGCTGGCCTCGGGCCCTCGATCCGCGGCCGTGCGGGACGCCTTGTTGGCCGCCCTTGGCGAAGCTCCCGAGGGTGCAGGGCTGCGCGTTCGTTGAGTCGGTCCGCCGCCCTTGGCGCGTGATACCTTCGCCAGCCGTGGCTACATCGAGCAATCGCGGACGCGCCGCGAAAACAAGCGCTTTTTCGTTGATCTTCCTCGTTTTCGCGGGGGCCTCCGCTCTCGCTTGTGCGTCGGCCAAGCCGCCCGTCGAAGAGCCCCTGGCCGCCGATCCGCCGCTCTCCGGCGCCGCCGCGCTCGAATCGAGCCAAGGTCGCACCGAGCTCGAGCGCGGCGTCACCTACCTCGAAGGCGACAAGGTCGAAGAGGCCATGAAGCACTTCGAGCTCGCGCTGGCCTCCGATCCCAACCTCGCGGACGCCCACTTCTACCTCGGCGTTTGCAAAGAAAAGCTCGGCGACAAGCTGGGCGCCGAGGACGGCTACAAGCGCGCCTTGGAGCTCGATCCGAAGGCCCTCGGCGCGGCGCAGAACCTCGGCGCGATGTACCTCGACGATCCGTCGCGCACCGACGACGCCATCGCGGTCCTCGCCGCCGCCGCGAAGATCGCGCCCGAAGATGCGGGCATTCAGTCAAACCTTGGCTTCGCCTACGCGCGCAAGAAAGACGTCGAACACGCCAGCGCCGCTTTCGCGGCCGCCATCGCCAAGGCCGACAGCGCCAGCCTGCGCCTCGCGTACGGCGAGCTCTTGCTCGAAGCGAACAAGCTCGATCAAGCCGCCGAACAGCTCAAGAAGGGCCTCGCGTTGGTCGCCGACGATGTGCCCTTGCTGGCCACGTTCGCGCGCGACTTGGGCCACGCCAAGGCCTTCGGTGACTGCGTCGCGGGCTGGGATCGCGCCATCAAGCTCAAGGCCGACGAGGCCGAGTTCTTCGTGCGACGCGGGCTGTGCAAGCACGAGCTCTCCGACGAGGCCGGCGCGCGCAAGGACTACGAGGCCGCGATCAAGCTCAACGCCTCCTTCGCCGCCGCGCACTACTACCTCGGCATGTCCTATGTCGCAGACAAGCGCCGCGCCCAAGCGATGGCCGAGCTCGACAAGGCCAAGAAGCTCGGCGAAGGCACGCCCATCGGGAAACAAGCCGCGGACAAGCTCAAAGAGCTCAGTCGACCGTAGCGCTGCGAGCCGAATGTCCGAGACAAGCGCGGGCCTTCACCGCTAGCCCTGCGAGGGCGTGGGCGGATCGGGCTCGTTCATCGGCCCCCGCGGCAACCACCCGAGCCTCCGCGCGCCGAACACCGCCGCCGCGAGCACCACGGTCGCGATCAGCGCGCCAACTACCACGTCGGTCGGGATTTCGAGGGCGGCGCCGATGTAGCCGAGGGCCAAGATGCGCGGGAAACGCCCGAGCGCCACCGCTCCCACGTAGCGGGGCAGGGGGTAACCGCTCACGGGCACGAGGATGCGCACGATGGTGAAGGGCAGGGGCAGCGCCGCGAAGATCACCACCGTCGCAAAGGGCGCCACCTTCGCCATCTGCTCGGCGCGCTGCACGAGCTTGCGTTTGCGCAAACGATCGAGGGCCCCCATGCGGAACACGCGGCGCACGAAGTGCCAATCGAACACCGCCGCGACCGCGGCAGACGCCGAGGCCACGAGGGCGACCACATAGGGCTCGGCCACCTTGATCGCGAGCAGCGTCGGGGGCTCCAACGGCAGCGAGAGGATCGACATGAACGCGATCATCGTGACGAAATAGATCGCCAAATCCCGCACAAACGACGGCATTTTAGCTCACGCCGAGCACGCCCAAAATGCGATCGAGCTCGTCGAGCGACGCGTATTTGACGACCAGCTCGCCCGTCCCCGCGCCCGCCTCCCGCACCTCGACGCGCGTCCCCAGGCGGCTCGCGAGGCGCGCCTCGAGGTCCCGCACACCCGGCGATTTCGCAGGCTCTTTCGCCTTCTTGTCGCCCTTGTCCGCGCCCTGTGCCGGCTCCTTGGCGGCCTTCACCAGGGCCTCGACCTTGCGAACCGGCAGCTTGCCGCGCACGGCCTTGTCGGCGATGTCGAGCATGACCTTCTCGCTCGGCGCGCCGAGCAACGCGCGCGCGTGCCCTTCGCTCATCTCACGCGTGATCACGAGCGAGCGCACGCGCGCCGGTAGCTTGAGCAAACGCAGGCTGTTGACCACCGTCGTGCGGTCTTTTCCCACGCGGTTCGAGAGCGACTCGTGGGTGTACGCGTGCTCGCGCAAGAGCCTGTCGTAGGCCTCGGCGATCTCGATCGGGTTCAGGTCGGCGCGCTGGACGTTCTCCACGAGGGCAAGCTCGAAGGCCTCCTTCGGCGACACGTCCTTGACGACCACCAACACCTCTTTGAGCCCCGCGCGCTGCGATGCGCGCCAACGCCGCTCGCCGGCGATCAGCTCGAAGCGGTCGGCGCCCGCTTGCGCGCGGCGCACCACCAACGGCTCAATCAAGCCATGTTCGCTGATCGACGCGGTCAGCTCGGCCAGCTCCGCTTCGTCGAAGTGCTGCCGCGGCT
>CAYLJT010000881.1:0-3383 GCA_964383995.1 uncultured Polyangiaceae bacterium | reverse complement strand
AGGGTCCGGCAGAGTTGGAGCCGCCCCGGTCCAGGTGCGCGGTCATCTCCACATGGCGACCTTCGCTGTAACCGATGTCGTCAGGAATGGGCCACTCGACCGCGTCGTCCGGATCGGCCGCGTCGAGCTTGAGACGAAAACCGCTCTTCGGTGGCGTCCAACGGGTGCAGGGAAGATCGCACACGAGCCGTCCATCGGAGCCTATCAAGGCCCAGCGCTGGTCGTCGGACTCGGGAAGGTACTCGACGCGCCACGAGCCCGGCTTGGGAGCCGCGTCGGCCTGCCCTTCGCGGGCCGCCAGGCCTTCGGTCTCGGCGTGCCTGGGCAGAGCCTCCAGAAAGAGCTGAATGGGTGAGCTGCACGAGGTGTCGGGCGCATCGGTCGTCTTCTCGCAGGCCTTCGGATCCCCGGACTCGCGCACGATCTCCTCTTCGCGGGCGGTGGACCCGCCGGCCTCCACGCCGAGGGCGCCTCCCCCCGCGGACACCTTGGTCTTCCCTCCGGACAGGAGCTTGAAAGCCCCCACGCTGACCCCGGAAATGATGTGGGTCGCCTTGGCACAGGCGCCGTCGGCAGGGACATCTTTGGCGCTGGCGCCCGAGAGCTGAAGTTGTCCGGCGACCACCGTCTGGACAGCAATGCGCCCCGAGCGCGCGAGCTCCCCGGAGAGGCTGGCGGCGCCGAGCGGCATCTTCGCGTACAGCTCGTCTTCGTCGCCGATCTCCACCTGATCTTTGGCGAGGGTGGTGCGCTTGAACGCGTAGCTGCCTGGCAGAGCGCAGGCGTCCACGATGCGCATGTCGCAGCCGACGTACTCCACCGCCACCGCGCCGCGCGAAAGCAAGGCTTCCAGACGGGCCTTTTGCGAAGCTGGCCATTCGGTCACCAGCGGCTCGGCATGGCTGGCGGTGACGCCGCATTTCGCGAGGGGCGTAGGATCCCCTGGTAGAGCGGACGACGCCCGCGGCGGCGGCGTGCCGCCGAAGCATCCTGTAATCAACGTGACGGCGGCGAGGGCGAACGGGGGACGGCGCATGGGTCCGTCCCCTTTAGCGGAGCTCCACAGGCCGATGCAAGCCCTGCGCGGCTCAGGCCGCAGAAAATGGGCACGAATCGCAGGACTTTCGTGGCATCAAGGTTTCATCAAGGTCAACGTCACGGCTTCGTCCACCGACGCACACTCGTCGTGCATCCCCCGAAATGCGGTCGCGCTGGCCCAAGGTGCCTCGGCCACCGGGTCGACCGGAGAGCCGTCCGATGTGGGAGGATCGACTGTACAGTCGACGACGACGTCGGCATGCACGGGCACGAGCCACGCGCGTACTTCGGTCTCATCGGCGCAGCCCACGTAGCTACTGGAGCTCGTGAAGGTGCTCGCGGTGTCCTTGGCCTCGCACAGGATTCCGAACGAGGTCGGGACCACCTCGTCGCCGCTGCTCGGACCGAGATAGGCTATCGCCACCTGGGCTGGGAACGTGCCTGTGTAGGCGGCTTGAGCTTCTGGCGGGACGACCACCGTGACATCGAGACCAATCACCGGATCGCAGGCCGCGAGGAAGACGAGAGCGAGGGAAACGTAGCGCATGGAGCCCAGGTTAGCACCGCGCGTACCACGGCTGAAAGGCCCCTTGGACGGGCCCATCGCCCCCAAAACGTGGACAACGGTTCACCCCGATCATCCGCCGCTGTCAGGGGCAACGGCCCGCCCGCGCACCGCAGGACGAGCACGCACCGCGAAGACAGGTGGCGACGCGCATGGCTCCTGGTCTATGCTGCGCAGGGTATGCCAACCCAGCGGATCAGCGGCACCAGCCCCACCTTCGTGGACAACGCGCTCTCCCAACGCCTCGAAGCCGCCGAGGTCGCCATGCATCGCGGGCTCGTGCAGAGCCTGCTCGCGGCGCAGCCCGAGAGCGGCGCCGAATGGCTTCCAGTAGCGGGGGGCTGCGCGGCCTACCTGGGTGGCAATATCTCGCCCTCCCGGGCGGTCGGGCTCGGCATGGAAGGTCCGGTGTCGCTGGCCGAGGTCGAGGCGATGGAAGATTTCTACCGAGCGCGTGAGATGCCCGCGCGTATCCTGGTCTCCCCCTTCGCCGATCCTACCCTGCTGGAGCACCTCGCCAGCCGCGGTTTTCAGCTCGTCGAGCTCGACAGCATGCTGGTGCGCTCCCTCCCTCCAGGCGAGACCTTCCCTGCCCTTCCCGAGGGCGTCGCGGTCGAAAGGGCGGCGGCAAAAGACGCGTCGCGCTGGGTTCAGGTCTCTTTGGAAGGCATGCTGGAGACGAGCGAGCCCCCCGCCAACATCGTCCAGCTCTTTGCGGCCACCTTCCACAACCCGAGCTGCGTGTACTTCTTCGCGCAAATGGCTGGCAAGGAGTCCGCAACAGCGGCGCTCGACATGCAAAGCGGCCTTGCCTATTTCTTCGCCACAAGCACCCTCGCCAGCGCGCGCCGGCGCGGCCTGCAGGGCGCGCTCATCGCGGCTCGCCTGGCGTTCGCCCAGGCCGCAGGCTGCGACCTTTGTTTCAGCCGCACCGCCGCCGGCAGTAGCTCCCAGCGCAATCTGGAAAAGTGGGGGTTTCGCTCGGTCTATTCGCGGGCAAGCTTGATAAAGCGCTTCGCGTGAGGCGTCGTTGCTGATGTGACCCCCTTTTGGTGATAGGGTAGCTCGATGCAAAACCAGAACCTCATTGGCGGCCATTGGGTCTCCGCGCTGAGCGGGGCAGAGCTCGACGTCATCGATCCGGCGACCGACCAGATTCTGACCCGGGTTCCCAAGGGCGGGGCCGACGACGCGCGCGCCGCCATTGCTGCCGCCCAAGAGGCCCTCGGCCCCTGGCGCGACCTTACCGCTGCGGAGCGCGCAAAGCCCCTGCGCAAGCTGGCGGAGCTGATGTTGGAGCGCAAGGAAGAGCTCGCGCGGCTGATGACGCTGGAACAAGGTAAGCCCCTCGCCGAGTCCCGTGGGGAGATCGCCTATGCGGCGTCGTTCATCGACTGGGCCGCCGACGAAGCCAAACGCATCTACGGCGAGGTGGTCCCCGCCTCCCATGCCAACAAACGCATCCTGGTGTTGCGTCAACCCGTCGGTGTAACCGCTGCCATAACGCCCTGGAATTTCCCGGCCGCCATGATCACACGCAAGCTCGGCCCCGCCCTGGCCGCGGGGTGCACCATGGTCGTGAAGCCCGCCGAACAAACGCCGTTGAGCGCCCTGGCCCTCGGTGAGCTGTGCCTGGAAGCGGGCATTCCAGCGGGGGTGGTCAACATCATCACCGGCGACGCGCCCGCCATCGGCGGCGAGCTTTTGTCGAACAAGGCGGTGCGCAAGCTGTCGTTTACGGGCTCCACCGAGGTTGGCAAGCTGCTGATGCAAAAGGCCT
>CAYLJT010000880.1:0-3384 GCA_964383995.1 uncultured Polyangiaceae bacterium | reverse complement strand
GTCGTCTTCGTCCTCGTCCTCGTCCTCGTCGTCCTCGTCTTCGTCTTCGTCTTCGTCTTCGTCCTCGTCCTCGTCCTCGTCCTCGTCGTCGTCGTCTTCGTCCTCGTCCTCTTCGTCTTCATCCTCGTTCATCGCGTCTTCCTCGCTCGTTTCGGCGCCATTGCCCTCGGAATCAACGGCGGGCTCGGAGCTTTCGTCGGCCCCTTCCGCGCTCGATTCTTCGGACAAATCGTCGTCGTCGGTGGGTAGATCCGGGGGCAGATCTTCGGGGTCCTCGTAGGCCTCGGGAGGCGGCGGCTTGGGCTCTTCCTCGGCTTCGGGCGGAGCGTCGACGCCATCGAACGCGAACTCGTCGCCCTCGATCGGACGCATGGCCCCTTCGCCCGCCAGGCCGTCGCCCATCACGTTGGGTTGGGGGTTGAAATCCGGCGGATCTTCGCCGGTCTCGCGCTCGTACGTGCGCTTCGACTCGTCGGTGAGCTCGGTGAACTCGCGCAACGTCGGCAGATCGGAGAGCGCTTTCATGCCGAAAAATTCGAGAAACTGCGCTGTGGTGCCGTACAGCATGGGCCGCCCCGGCTCCTCTTTCTTGCCCAAAATGCGCACGAAATCCCGCTCCAACAGCGACTTGAGCGCGGCCCCCGAGTCGACCCCGCGCACGTCGTCGACCTCGGGCCGCGTGATGGGCTGGCGATAGGCGACGAGCGCCAGGGTCTCGAGCTGCGCGCGGGACATGCGGACGGGCTTCTTGGCGCTCACGTCGCGAATGAACGGCGCATAAACGACGCTCGTTCGAAACATGTAGCCACCGCCCACCTCGTCGAGGTGCATGCCTCGCTCACGGTAGTGCGCGACCAGCTCCGCAAGCAGCTCCTTCACGAGCTTGCGATCAGCCTTCGCGGCCTTGGTCAGCTCACCGAGGCTCATCGGGTGCTCGGAGGCGAAGATCAGCGCCTCGAGCAGGCCGCGCAAGTGGGCCTTCACGCCTTCGGAGGGCTCGGGGGGCGCGTCGTTGCGCGGCTCGAGGACCGCCTCCGCGACGTCGACGATGTCCGAGACATCCACCACCTCGAGGTCTTCGGCTGCGTCGTCCGCACCCGGCGTTTCGTCGGGGAAAACGTCGTTCGAGGCGGACCTCGGGGCTTCGTCGATGCCCTCGTCGGCGCTCAAAACCTCGGCGCGGCCCGAGGCGGGTGGTTTGTCTTCCTCGACGACAGGCGCGGCTTTCTTCGCGCGTTTCGCCCTCGGAGCCTTGGCCTTCGCGGCTTCGTTGGGGGGCGTTTCGCGCGTCTCTTCGGCTTCGACCGCGGGCGGCGCGCTGTCGTCGGCGTCAGCCGTCGTGCCCTCCACCGCGGCAGGTTCGGCCGCGAAATCAGGGATTTCGTTCGGCTCTTCGAGGGGAGCGACCTCGCCTTCCGCGGCCACGGGCGCGATGGAATCGTCGCCGAGATCGGGCACGAAGAAGTCGTCACCGAGATCGAGAGGCGCGCCGGCTTCGGGCTCGGGCGGTGCCGATTCGTCGCTGGGCCACGGCGAGTCCACGTCGCTCGCGCGCAGCCTGTGCCACGCCGCGCGGCGGAATCTCGTTAGGTCGTCGTCGCAAACGTCGGCCATGACCCCCGCTGCTTACTCCATCGCGGGGGGATTTTCGTCGACTTCCGGCACGGGCGCCGCTGCCTTGCGCTCTTCGGCCTCGACCTCCGCCCCAGCGCCGACTTCGGGCGCGGGCGCCGCGGCGCTGCGCTCTTCGGCCTCGACCTCGGCCACACCTTCGCCCGGTGAAAGCGACGCAAGCTCCAAATAGATGGGCCCCACGACCTCCGCTTGATACACGCGAACGAGCTTCAAACGAGCCATTTCGAGCACTGCGAGGAAGGTGATCACGAGATCGAAGCGGGTGAGCTTCTTCGCGTCTTTGAACAGGCCTTCGAAGCTCACCGCGCGGCGCTGCGAGATCACCTCGGTGAGCTCCACGATGCGGTCGGTGATGCTGATGCGGTCGAAGACGACCTCGTGATCGATCTCGACCTTGGTGCGCTTCAGAATCTTGTCGAACGCGTCGAGCAGAGCGAACACGTTCATCTCGGCGAAGGGCGCGGGCCCTTGCTCCACGGGCTCGGCGATTCCCCTTGGAAATACGTCGCGACCGAGGGTTCCACGCTCGGACAGGGCCTCGCCGGCGGCCTTGTACTTTTGGTACTCGAGCAGCCTCCGCACAAGCTCTTCGCGGGGATCGAGCTCCTCCTCCGACCCGGCCGCGTCGTCCTGACCCGACGGCACTTCGGGCAAGAGCATCTTGGATTTGATGTGCGCGAGCGTGGCGGCCATCACCAGGTACTCGCTGGCGAGGTCGATGGTGAGCGCCTGCATCACCCGCAAATATTCGAGGTAACGCTCGGTGATGAAGCCGACCGGGATGTCGAGGATGTCAAGCTCGTGCTTTTGAATCAGGTGCAGGAGCAGATCGAGGGGCCCCTCGAAGCCCGCCGAGGCGATCTCGACGCGGTAGGCGTTTTCGGGGACGGTGCTCTCTTCGGGCCGGGCCTCGACGGCGTTGGCGGCCGCAGGCAACGGAGCCGTGCCACGCCCATCCGAGGGACGCGACGCGGCTTCTGGCGATTTGTCGGCGTCAACGGCGGCGTTTTTCGCCCCGTGACGGCCCCGACGCGCGCCTGCGCGTTGTTTTGCCTGGCTCACGGCAAAGACCCTAGTCGGGCCGCCCCGGAGGGTCCACGGCTACGCGCCCGCATGTGCGCTGACGCCCATCCGCGCTCTGCTAAGCTACCGGACTTGGGTCGCGGCACGACCGCGGGATCCGCGAATGAAGTCTCCCCCCGGAAAGACCTGCGCGAGCTGCGGCGAACGCTACGGCGTCGATGTGCTGTTCTGTCCGAAGGACGGCACGCCCCTCGGTAGCGCGCGCGGCAGCATCACCGATCCACCGGAGAAAGACCCCTATCTCGGCGTCGAGCTGCCGGGCCAAATCCGCATCCGGCACCTCGTGGGCGTGGGCTCGATGGGCCGCGTTTACAGCGCTTTTCAAGGGGGAATCGAGCGCGACGTGGCGGTCAAGGTGTTGCACCGCGAGCTGTGCTCGAACCGCGAGCTCGTCGCGCGCTTTCATCGCGAAGCGAAGGTCGCGAGCCGCTTGGTGCATCCCAACGTGGTGCAAGTGTTGATGACGGGCGCCATGCCCGACGACGGCGGTGGGCGCGTCGGCGGCGAGCTGTACTTGGTGATGGAGTACCTCGACGGTATCTCGCTGATGTCGGCCCTCGCCGCAGCCGGCGTGGCCGAAGGCGATGCCTTGCCGTTGCCGCGCGCGTTGCACATCGCGGCGCAGCTCTGCGATGCCGTCGGCGAGGCCCACGCGCAGGGCATCGT
>CAYLJT010000879.1:0-3387 GCA_964383995.1 uncultured Polyangiaceae bacterium | reverse complement strand
AGAGCAGCGCGTTCTTGAGCGCTTTTTGTGCGTCGCCGGCGTGGCCGCGGCCGGCGAAGAGGAAGCGCGCCACGTCGTGGTTGTCGAGGAAGTTCACGAGCACGTCGGTCGGCGGCACGCCCACGCCCCCTTGCATGGGCTCGGTGCCGTAGTTGGTCGGGCGCGCGTCCCACAAATTCTGAATCGGCTTGGTGGCCCGGGCCTCCACGAACACGTCGCGGATCGCCTGGAATTGCTGCGGAAAGTAAAACACGCTGTCGAGCTGATCGCCCGTGATGGGCACGCCGTCGAGCACGCACTGCTGCTCGCGCTCGAGCTCTGCCGCGACGGGGGGTGTGTTCTTGGTGAACGAGCCGACGAGCTCGTCGCGACCATCGAAGGCCTCGCCGAACATCAAGAAGTTGGTCTTGCCCTTCGCGGCCAGGCGTTGGCGAACTTTCTGCGTGAAATAGCGCCAAAACTCGTTTTCGACGTGCTTGACGGTGTCGATGCGAAAGCCGTCGAGGTCGGTCAGCTCGACCCAGCGCGCGTACACGTCGACCATCGTCTGCTTCACGTCGCAGCGCGCGGTGTTCACGTCTTTCAGGCCTCCGGGAAAGTCGCCGTGGAGCAACTGATCGGGGTCGTCGAAATTGAACGTGCGACCCTTGCGGTTGTAGGCGTCCGGCAACTGAAACAACGCGGGCCAGGGCGGCATGTGGTTCGTCACCGGGTCGTTGTTGAAGATGATCGGCGCGGGGCCCGACTCGCCGAGGGACGTGTACGCCTGGATGCCGCGCGGATCGAAGTCTGGGTCGTACTCGTTCTCGTGCCCCACCGCGCTCTTGCCCGGATCGCCGTCGCCGAACACGCGATCGTCGGGCTGACCGTTCATGTTGATGTCGTAATAAAAGAGCTGCCCCAGGTGGTTGGTCACGATGTCCAAGATCACCTTCATGTTGCGATCGTGGGCCGCGCTCACCAGGCGTCGCAGCGCCGCGAGGTCGCCGAAGTGGGGATTGGTCGCCGTCAGGTCCTGCGCCCAGTAGCCGTGGTAGCCGTCAAATCCCGCGTCTTCGTCGACGTTTTTGACGACCGGTGAAATCCACAACGTGGTGACGCCGAGCTCGTTCAAGTAGTCGAGGTGCTCCTCGACGCCGCGCCAATCGCCGCCGTGGTACTTGCCCATCGTGTTGAGATCGACGCCGTAGTTGTTGCCCGCGTCGCCGTCGCCGAAGCGATCGACAAGGAGCTGGTAGATCACCTCGTCGCGCCAATCTTGGACGTGGGTGCTGAGCTCGATCTCCCCTTCGAGGCCGTCGTCGAAGCTCATGCAGCCGGCGCCGAGGGCCACGGTCAAGCCCAACGCCAAGCTCTTTGCAAAATAGTTTGACCTCATAACAATCACCCGCCGTAGCTCGAAGAGTTGAACCACCACTCGGCCCCGACGCCGAAGAAATGCTCGGTCTTGCGCAGCCCAAACACGTCGTCCTTGGGGTACAGCGCGCGGGCCCCCTCGTCGCGCAGCGTGACCTCGTAGATCAGCCGAAATTGCGGCCTGGAATAGTCGCCGCGGCCGGCCGGCGAAAGGAACGGCACGAGCCCGAAGCGCACCAAACCGCCGGTGAGCGGGCCCTCCGGCGTTCCGAGGCCCGTCTCGTCGCCGAGCACCGCCTGCACGCCGCGCTGCGCGATTTGGTACGAGCCCTCCACGGCGATGCCGCCCGACTCGCCGAAGAACAGGTGGGGACGCAGGGCGAGGATCGCTTCGTCGACGTCTTCGTAGTTCAGGTCCTCGCTCGCGTCGCGGAAGCTCCGAACGTAGGCCCCCGCGATCAAGCCGAAGGGCCCCGTCTCCCAGTTGGCGCCGAGCGCCACGAACAGCTCGTGCGCGCCGCTCGTGGTCTTGTCGGTCGCGAGCTGACCAGGCGTGGCCAGCTCGCCGTAGGCCGCGAGGCCCGTGGCGTAGCGCAGGAAGAGGTTGACGTGCGTATCGCGCTCGCCCGTGTACATGCCGAGCTGCGAGCCAATCACGACGCCGCCGTCGGAGGGCAGATCGTCGAAGCGCCCGGGGGTCGTCTCGATTTGGCCCGAAGGCAGCGCGTGGCCCTCGAAATAACCCACCACCTTGAAGCCAGCGCCGTCGCCGAGGGGTTGGTTGTAACTGCCTTTGAGGCTGCCAATGAAGCGTTGGCGACCGAGGATCTCGACGGGCACCGCGCCAAAGCGATCGAGGGGCGCGCTGCGCAAGACGTCCTGCTGGTAGAAGCTTGTCTCGGGCGCGTTCAAGCCGCCGTGCACGGCCAAGGCGAGGCGCTCGCTCAACGCGTAGCGCGCGCCTGCGCCCACGGTGTTGAGGTTGTCGAGGGGCCACAAATCCAAGAGGTAGATGTCGTCGCCGCGGTACATGCGTGAGCCCGCCCAGACGGAGAGGTCCTTCGACAAGAGCCCGCGCGTCTCGATGTACAGGTTGCGCACGGCGAGGCTGGCGTCGAAGTTCCCGGTGTAGTGGAAGATGGGGTTGGCCACCGCGAGGGTGGCCACGAGGCGCGTGTCCGCGCCTGTCTTTTCCCAGTGATCGTCGCGTCGCAGCTCGAGCTCAACGTAGTTGGACTCATCGAGTCGCGAGCCGTGAGCCACGATGTCCGCGTCGCGACCCGCCCTGCCGCGACCGTCGGTGGCCGCGATGATTCGCCCGTAGGAGCCAAAGGAGAACGCCGATGCGGGGGGCGCCGGGGGCGGTGCTGCGTTGGTAACTGCGCTCGGAGGTACGCCACCGAGCGGCGGCGAAATGGGTGGTGGCGAAGGCTCCGTGGCCCCGGCCAAAGGCGGGGTTGGCGCTGGATTTTGCGGGGTTTCAGCGTCGGCGGGCGGTGCAGGGCTGGGAGCTTGGGGCTCCACCTGCGCACGCGCCGCAAAGGCGAATAGGAGGATCGACAAGGCCGTAGGGGCCGTCGCGATCAGGGCTCTCATGCGGGGCACGGTATGGGAAGCTACACCATGGCGCGCGTCTTTCGCGAGGCCTACGCGGGCGCAAAAACTTCGAGGGCGCTCGGCACCACGCTGATGGTGAGGGGCAGTTGGCCGAGCGGCTCGCCATCGACGTCGAGGAGGAACTTGTCGCTCACACCCTTGTTTTCGAGGCGAAGCGAGATGCTTTGGCAACGAAAGTGTCGCACGCCATCCTGTTTGAGGTGGCTCCCGTCGTAGATGCGTGTGTTGACCCACGCAAAACGGGGTATCGACGCGGCCCCCAAATCGATGACCTCGAAGGTGCCGTCGTCGACCCGCGCCATGGGCGCGACCTGCATGCCGCTCCCGAAGAAGCGACCGTTGCACACCGCGAGCAGGCGCGACTCGATGAGCTCCTCGCGCTCTTCACCGTCGAGCGTGATGGTCGCCCGCACG
>CAYLJT010000878.1:0-3390 GCA_964383995.1 uncultured Polyangiaceae bacterium | reverse complement strand
GCCAAAACCAAGGCATTGAGCGCGCTCGACGCGAGCTTCTGTTGCAGGGCCACCCAGGCGTCCGCGGCGCTCGCGCCGTCGCCTTCCCAGGGCGCGCGGGGAGGAACCCAGCGCACCTCCACGTCGAGGCCCGCCTGATCGAGGGCGTCCTCGAAGGACGACGCGCGCCCGATCGCGAGCTTGGATTGCAGGGAAAACTCCGGGGTTTCAAGCTCTTCGTCGTCGTTTCGTTCGACCAGGTAAAAGCGCGCGCCGGGGCCCGTGGGGGACTCGACCAAGGTCCGATCCACGGCGATCGTGCGGGTGTCGAGGACCAACATGCGCGCGTCGAGGTGCAGCGCTCCGCTCGATGGATCTTGAAAGTCGACCACGATGATCTGCGCAATTTCCCCGGCCGGCGCGCGTCCCCGCGGCACGCGCAGCAGACGGTAAGCAAGCTCGTCGATGGCGTCGGCGGAGGTGCGCGCGTTGTGACCGATGAGCACGACCACGCGCCCGTCCGCCCTGCGCAGCGACAGGAGATTGCCGCCTTCCAGCACGAAATGCCGACCGCTTGCCAGGTAGGCCGCGTCGAGCTCCAGCTCGATCCGCTCGCCGGCCGCAAAAAACGGCGCATTGGCGACGAGGTCGCCGACCCGGAGGCTGGCCTTGGCGGCATGGACTTCGAGGTAGCTCTCCACCTTGCGCTGCATGCGGTGGCGTTCGCGAAAATCGGGATCGAGCCAAAACTCGCCGGTTCCGCGCGGACCGAACACGCGGCTCAGGCGGATGACCGTCTCGATCACCACCTCCTCGGGCAGGCGCACGAGCTTCGACATGTAGCCCGGCACGACCCGATCGAGCAGCACCACGGCCCCGTCTTGCATGAACACGAGGTTCGCGAGGGGCTGAAAGTAATAAGGCACTTCGTCGACGATCGCGGCGAAGCTGCCCGACGCTTCGACGCCCTCGACCAAGGCCCGCGCGACCACCGACCCTTTGCGTTGGGCCGCGAGCTGCCGCACCACATGCAGGGGCGCGGCGGGGTTCATCGCGTGCATCCGATCGAGGAACGCGCGCTGATCAAAGCTCGACATCTCGTCGTAAACCCCGGCCAGCAGGTCCACGAGCTGGTCGACACGCACCCCGAAGCGCTGCAACAACGCGACGAGCGCCGCGTGCTCTTCGCGCGCGCGCTCCAGGTTCAACAGGTCATCGAAGAGATGGAAACGGAAGGTGTCGGGCGAGAGCCGTTCGAGCTCCCGCCCCGGCGTGTGCACGAGGCAGGCCCGCAGCCGATCCGTTTCGCTCGCGAGAAACAGATGGCCCGCGGGGGTTTTTTCGCAACAACTGCTGGTCTTTTTTGCGCGCACCGGTCCACGACGCTTGGGGATCCGAGTGCGTGCCATGGCGAGAGCTTACCCCAAGCGCTCTAGATGAACGCGTTGGGGCGCACCTTCCGCGACGGGACGGTCGACGGCCGAGAGCAGCCAGCCGTCACCCCGCTCGATGTCGGCCTGAAGCACCTGCATCGCGCTGTGATCGTCGGAGGAAATGGTGCGATCGACGCGCTGATGCGGCCGCTTGAAGCCGGGCTCCATGCAGGCCGCGATGCGCTTTTGGTCGACGTCGATGCGATACGACAGGGTCTCGATGTGCGTGTGCGCGGGCGTCCACGCGGAGAGCAAGCGCATGTCACCGAGGTTCATGTGCACGCCGATGCTGTCCGAGTCCCACTGCGTGGCGCCGTATTGTTTTTGGGCCTTGGTGCACACCATGCCGAGGCCCTTCGTGATCGTCGCCAGGCCGGGATAGACCCGCGTGAGCAAGTTGGCCGACGACAGGTTGTGACCGAACCACGCCGTGGGCTCCGCGCAGGGGATGGCGACCCACATCGAAAGGGCCACAAAATGCTCGGGATCGGAGCGTTTGTACGCGTCGCGAACCATCTGCGGCAGGTCCCCGGCGCGGCGCCCGAAACCGAACACCATGCCCGGAAATTCGCCGCAGTCGTACAGCACCCAGCGCGGCATCAGCATCTCTTGCGGCCCAAACGAGAAGCCGTCGAGCACATGCAAATCGTCGATCACACCGCGGCTGCGCAGCGTGGTCGGGCAATACATGTGCTCCTCGGCGACCTCGATGCCGAAGGGCGCGAGATCGAGGTGGGGCCAGTTGCCGCGGTAGCTGATCACGAAGGGCTCGCACTCTTCGAGGATGCGCTGGTACTGCGGCAACAGGTTGCTTTTGTCTACGTCCACGGCTCGGCTCCGAGCAAGAGAAGTAGCAGCGCCTTTTGCGCGTGCAGACGGTTTTCGGCTTCGTCGAACACCACCGACGCGGGGCCGTCGATGACCTCGGCGGTCACCTCTTCACCGCGGTGCGCGGGCAGGCAATGCATGAAGATCGCGCTCTCTTTGGCGGCCTTCATCACGTCGCGCGTGATGCAGTAACCATCGAGCTGCTTGCGCAGCGCGTCGGCCTCTTCGTCTTGCCCCATGCTGACCCAGGTGTCCGTGTAGAGCACGTCGGCGCCCTTCGCGGCGGTCATCAGGTCGTGCTCCACGGTGACCGTGGTGCCCGCGGCCTTGGCGTCGGCCTGCGCTCGTTCGAGCACGGCAGCGCTCGGCATCAGCGTGGCGGGGCAGGCGGCGACCACATCGAAGCCCGCGCGCGGACCGGCCAACATCAGCGAGTGGGTGACGTTGTTGCCCGCCCCCACGTACACGAGCTTCTTGCCCTTTGCGGTGCCGAAGCGTTCGCGCATGGTGAGCACGTCGGCGAGGGCCTGGCAGGGGTGGTAGTCGTCGGTGAGGGCGTTGATCACGGGCACGCTGCCGTGGGCCGCGAGGCCGTCGACATCGGCCTGCGCGAAGGTGCGGATCACGATCGCGTCGACGAAGCGCGACAGCACCTTGGCCGTGTCTTCGATGGTCTCGCCGCGACCCATCTGCATGCCGGACGAGCCGCCCGCCGTGAGGATCACGGGGTGACCGCCGAGCTGATGGATGCCGACCTCGAAGGAGATGCGCGTGCGCGTGGATTGTTTGCTGAAGATGACGGCGATGGATCGGCCACTGAGCTTTTGCGTGAACAGGCCGGGTCGCTTTTTCAAGAGGGCCGCGAGCTCGATGATGCGATCGAACTCGGCGGCCGTGACGTCCATGAGAGAACGAAGATGTCTGGGCATGGGGGGCTCCGTGGGCGGCGATCTAGCTTTTGGCCAAGCCAAAGTCAGCAGCCTCGCGCGGAAGCAACCGGACTCACGTTCGACGCAATGCGTCGCAAATGGCGCTAAACGCTGGTTTCAAGCGCGCGGCGCACGGCCGCTCGCTCCAACGCCAGGTCGATCAGCCGCGACACCAGCTCCTTGCCGTTGATGCCGGAGGCGGCCCAGAGCTTCGGGTACAG
>CAYLJT010000877.1:0-3393 GCA_964383995.1 uncultured Polyangiaceae bacterium | reverse complement strand
TGAGGAAGGGCGGTGAGATCTCGGACAGAAAGATGGCCACGCCCAAAGAGACCGGGACGGCCAAAGCGAGGGCCAAAAGCGACGAGACGACGGTGCCAAAAATGAACGGGAAGGCTCCAAATTGCTCGCGCACCGGATCCCAGGTGGAGCCGCTGAGGAAGCCGAGACCAAAGGTGCTGATGGAGAGCTGCGACGCCAACGCCAGCTCAATCAACATCACCGCTGGAATGGCCAGGACCAGGAGACCAAAGGTGCGCGTTGCCCCCGCAAAAATGCGGTCGCCCAAATGTCGATTGGGATGGTCGAACAAGGCCGGCTTGCGCGAGCTCTCGTCCTTGGTTTCGACCAGGGGCAACATGTTGGTCTGTTGGGCCACGTAGAACCTAGGGGGCGAGCAGGGGCTTGTCGTCCGGACCCATGATGCCGTGGACCTTCTTCTTGGCCAGGGTCACCACCGCGTCGGGCAGCGGCGCGTAGTGCAGGGGCTTCGTCTGCGCCTGTCCTTCGCCAAGCGCCCAGTCCATGAAGGCGACCAGGGTCTTGCCCTTCGCGGCGTCGGTCTGCTTGCCGTACACCAAGAGGTAGGTAAACCCTGCGATCGGGTAGGCCTCGTCGCCCTCGGCGTCGACGATGGAGATGCGCAGATCGTCGGGCATTTTGGCGGCGGCTCCGGCGCCCGCGGCGGTCGTGCTCTCCAGTGTGGGGGCCACGAACTTACCGGCCTTGTTGCGGAGAAATGCCGTGCTCATGCCGTTTTGCATGGCGTAGGCGAGCTCCACATAGCCAATCGCGCCGGTCGTGCTCTTGACCTGACCACTGACACCCTCGTTGCCCTTGGCTCCGAGCCCTCCAGGCCAGTTGACGCTGGTGCCCGTGCCGGGACCCTTCTTCCAAGCTTCGCTGACGACGCTCAGGTAGTCCACGAAGATCTTCGTGGTACCGCTGCCGTCCGAGCGGTGCACCGAGCCAATCGCAGCGTCCGGGAGCTTTTGATCGGGGTTGTCGGCGGCAATCTTGGGGTCGTTCCACTTCTTGATGTCGCCCAGGAAGATGCCTGCCAGCGTGTCGGGGGTGAGCTTGAGGCCCGTTACCCCCGGGAGATTGTAGGTGATGGCCACCGCGCCAAGGCAGGTCGGAACATGCACGATGCCTTTGGCCTTTTCGATCTGCTCGTCCGACATGGGCGCGTCGGAGGCGCCGAAGTCGACGGTGCGCTCGGTAATTTGCCGGATACCGCCGCCCGAGCCGATGCTCTGGTAGTTGATCTTGACGGTCGGGTTCTTGGCGCCGAAGTCCGAGACCCACTTGGAATAAAGCGGGTAGGGGAAGGTGGCCCCGGCGCCCGTCAGGTGGATGTCTCCCCCCGCCGCCTTGGGGCTCGCGGAGGTGGCCCCCGGCAGCCCCGCGCCCCCATCGTCGGCGCCCTTGCAAGCGCTTAACATCGTCACGGCGGAGAGCAGCAGGAAGGTTCGGCGAATCATCGCGGCGCAAGCTAGGCGGCCATTGTGACAGGACGGTGACAAGCACGCGACGCGACGGGGTGCGGCTCGCCGTCGCTTCGACGGCATCGATGGCCTAGGCCGAGGCGGCCGCAGCCGGCAAATAGACGCGAAACGTGGTGCCTTGGCCCTGGACGCTCTCGACCTCTACGTGGCCTGCCATACTTTCCACGAGGTGCTTCACGATCGCGAGCCCCAGACCGGTGCCGCCAAGCTCCCGCGATCGTCCGGCGTCGACACGGTAAAAGCGCTCGAAAATGCGCCCCAAGTGCTGGGCTGGGATGCCCACGCCGGTGTCCTCGATGGCCAGCACGACTTGGGCGCCCTGGCTCGTCGCGCGGACCGTGATGGCCGCGCCTTCGCCCGAATATTTGACCGCGTTGTCGAGCAGATTGAAGACGACCTGCTCGAGGGCGCGGCGGTCGGCGCGCGCACGAGGCAGCGACGCGTCCGACTCCGAACGCACCGTCACGCCGCGTCGCGAAGCTTGATCTGCGATCAGTCGAATCGCGTGCGCGACCACCGCGGGGGCGTCGACGTCGACCAGATGGAGGCGCAGGGACTTCGACTCGAGCTTGGCGAGATCGAGCAGGTCTTCCACGAGCTGACGCAGGCGCAGGGCGTTGCGATCGATGATTTCGACGAACTCCGCGGCCTCCGCGGAGGCCACGAGGCCGCTCGTCAACAGCGTCTCCGCGGCGGTGCTGATCGACGCCACGGGCGTGCGCAGCTCGTGCGAGACGTTGGCCACGAAGTCGGTGCGCACCGTTTCGAGGCGGCGCAGCTCGGTCACGTCGTGAAACACCGCGATCAAGCCGCCCTCACCCGAGGGGCCCGCGAGGCGCGAGACGCGCACCAACAAGCGTTTGGGCAGCCCGCCGCCGATCTCGATCTCGGACATCGCACCTTCACCGTCGTCGGCCGAGCGTTGGGCCCGCGTCAGCGCGTCTTGCAGGGAGGCGTTGCGCAGGGCCTCCACGGCGCTCTTGCCCACCGCGTCGGCGCCCACCAAGGTCATCGCCGAGAGGGCCGGATTGGCGAGCAGAACGCGCCCTTCGGCGTCGAGGACGAGCACGCCTTCGCCCATGCCGTCGAGGATGCTGGCGAGCCTGTCGCGCTCGGTGCGCAGGTCATCGAGGGAGCCCGAAAGAGCGCGCGCGAAACGATTGAGCGTGTGGCCGAGCTTGGCCAAGTCGCGTCCGCCGACGGTAGGCGCGCGCACCGAAAGATCGCCGCTCGACATGGCGAGCGCCGCGTCGGTAAGCTCGCGGATCGGCCGCGTGAGCACGTGGGCGCCGAGGGCCGCTACGGCCACGGAGACGGCCAAGGCGATGGTGAAGCCAACGCCGAAGAGGGCCGTCGACTCGGGCCGCGAAAACGCGCTGAAGGCGGCCGCAAGCACCACGGTGTGCACGACGGCGCCGAGCACGACCTTTCCGCGGAGGCTCAGCCGATCAAGCATGACGCGCGGGGCTCAGCGAGACCGAAGGGGTGGCGTCAGGCGGCGGGCTCATCGGAACGGAAGCGGTAGCCCACACCGCGCACGGTCTCAATGTAGTCGCCCACGACACCCAGCTTTTCGCGCACGCGCTTCACGTGCGTGTCGACATTGCGGGCGGTTACGTCGGCCGTCGTGCCCCAGACCTCATCGAGCAGTGTGTCCCGGGAGAGCACCCGTCCGCGGCGATCGTAGAGCAGCAGCAGCAAGCGAAATTCGAGGGCGGTCAGCGTGGTTTCGAGGCCGTCGACCCAGGCCCGGTGGGCGGCCCGGTCGACCTTGAGCTTGCCGAAGACGAAGCGGTCGTGCTCGCTCGTGGGGCCCTCCACGCGGCGCAAAACGGCCCGCGCTCGCAACAGCAGCTCGCGCACGCTGAAGGGCTTGACCACGTAATCG
>CAYLJT010000876.1:0-3393 GCA_964383995.1 uncultured Polyangiaceae bacterium | reverse complement strand
AGGTCGATCAGCCGCGACACCAGCTCCTTGCCGCCGATGCCCGAGGCAGCCCACAGCTTCGGATACATCGAGATCGCGGTGAAGCCCGGCATGGTGTTGATCTCGTTCACGTACAGCTCGCCGTCGCTCGACAAGAAGAAGTCGACCCGCGCCAGGCCCGCGCAGTCGAGGGCGCGGAAGGTGCGAATCGCCAGGTCTTGCACGCGTGCGCGGAGCTCGTCGGACAGCGGCGCAGGCACCACCGTCTCGGCCCCGCTCTCATCGACGTATTTGGCCGCGTACGAATAGAAACCGTCGGCGTGGTGCACCACGATCTCACCGGGGATCGAGGCCTCGGGCGCGTCGTTTCCGAGCACGGCGCACTCGATCTCGCGGGCCCCCGGCACGCCGCGCTCGACGATCACCTTGGTGTCGAAGCGCATCGCCTCGTCGATGCCCTTGGCGAGCGTCTCGCGATCGACGGCCCGGCTCACGCCGACCGACGAGCCCAAGTTCGCGGGCTTGACGAAGGAGGGAAAGCCCAGGCGCTCGCAGCGTGAAATCTCTTCTTCGCGGGCGACCTCGAAGGCGCGCTTGCGCACCAAACGGTGCTCGACGATGGGCAGCTCGGCCTCACGCAGGAGGCGCTTCATCACGTCTTTGTCCATGCCCACGGCGCTGCCGAGCACGCCAGCGCCGACGTAGGGCACACCCGACAGCTCCAACAAACCCTGCACCGTGCCGTCTTCGCCGAGCGGGCCGTGCAGCACGGGGAACACCACGTCGATGGCCGCGCTCTCGCTGCCCACGGCGAGGGCGCCTGCGCTCGATTGGGCGGGATGGGGCGCCAAGGTCACGCCCGGCATCGCCGCGTTGAGCCGCTGCAGCCTTGGATCGCGCGACGCGCCGAGCAGCAACGCCTCTTCTTGCAGCAGCCAGCGACCGCTCTTGTCGATGCCCACGAGCACCGGCTCGAAGCGCTCGCGGTCCAGCGCCTCGACCACATTTCGCGCCGAAAGAAGGGAGATTTCGTGCTCCGCCGACCGCCCGCCGAAGAGCACCGCCACGCGCAGCTTCCGTTTTTCGCTCATGCGCCGCGAACGCTAGATCGGCCCGGCCCCCGGCGACAACGGTCGGCTCTAAAAGACCAACACCCACACGTCGTAGAGGGCGTGGGTCCACACCGCCGGGGCAAATCCGCGCAGCGCGTAGACCGCCGTCAACACGACGCCGCAGGCCGTGCGAAACACAAATGATTGGAGCTCAAACGAATCCCCCAGGTCACCCACGTAGTGCCAAGCGGAGAAAGCCGCGGACGCCGCCACGGCCCACAACGCGAGCGCCAGGAAGCGGCCGAGCCGACCCTCGATGAGCCTGCGCAGGACGAAGGCGCCGAGGCCGAAGGCCCCCACGCGAAACGCGATTTCTTCGTAGAAACCAGCCCCCAGCGAGAGGATGAGGCCCGAGAACGGATCGAGCTTTTCGCCCGGCGCGAGGGCCAACGAGCCCACCGCGTACGAGGCGACGGCGCGCATGATGAACGCGTACAGCGCGCCCTCCACGGCGATGAAGAAGAACCTCTTTTTGTCGAGCGCGGTTCGCTCGCCGAACAACAGGAGCACGGCGATGAACACGGCGCCGATGCCCAGGGTGAGGCCCGCGTAGGCCAACACGCTCTGATCGACCAGGGCGCGCAGCTCGGTCGTCACCGGATCGGCGGCGTTGCGGATGGGGATGAACGCCACCCCGAGGTGGTAGGCGATGAAGATCGGTAGCGTGAGGCCGAGGTCCGTCCACGCGTTGCTGCGCGACGAAGCGCCTTGTTTCTCGGGCGCGACCGCGTCGGTCACGCGGGCCTCAGGTGGTAGACCAGGAACACCACCTCGCCGACCCAGAACACCAGGTTGAGCACGAACGGCGTGTCGCGCAGCATCTCTTGCGTGGGCGATTCGGCCTTGGGTCGACCGCCGACCAACTGCAGAAAGCGGATCACGCCGAAGAGCGGGTGGATCGCCGTGATCCAAAGCGAGAGCGAGCCGAACAGGGCTTCGGTGGCGGGGGCGAGCGTGTAAGCCACGTAGGTGCCGACGCTGGCGATGCCGGTGAGGCCCAGCGCGATGTCGAGCGAGCGCGGTCCGTAGGCGCTCAGCGCGGCCCGCTGCTTGGCGGCGTTGACCGAGGCGATCTCGTGGCGGCGCTTGCCGAAGCCGAGGAACAGCGCGAGCAGCGCCGTGCACGCGATCATGAAGCCCGAGATCGGCGTGTGGGTCGCGAAGCCGCCGGCGAGCACGCGCAGCACGAAGCCCGCGGCGATGCAGCCGACGTCGACGTAGGCGATTTTTTTGAGGCCAAACGAATAGGCCAGGTTCAGGACGAAATAGCCGAGGGCCGTGAGCGCGAAGGCGAACGGCAGTAGAAACGCGCCGCCCAGGGCCACCACGACGAGCCCCGCGAAGAGCGCCTTCGCGAGCGGGACCGGCACCCGGCCCGAGGCGATGGGCCGCTTGCGCTTGACCGGGTGAACGCGGTCGGCTGGGGCGTCGACGAGGTCGTTGAGGGTGTAGACCGCGCCTGCCAGTAGGCAAAAAACGGCGAAGGCCGTGCCCGCCGCGCGCAGCGTGTCGACCTCGAGCAGGTGCTTGGCGAACACGACGGGCGCCAAAACGAAGGTGTTTTTGACCCACTGCTGGGGCCGGAGCGTGCGCAGCATGCCGCGGATGCGCCAAAGGACCGTGCCCTTCGGCGAGTCGGGGAGCAGCGGCGGATTGGCGATTTGGCTCGCGTCGCTCTCGAATCGCCCGCCCGCGGTGGTGCCCGTCACGGTCCCTTCGGCCCGCTCGTCGATGGCCGTCAGATCGGGGAGATCGGGGGCGCCCCCGGGCGGCGCCCCGACGGGTCGCGCTTGGGGCGGCGCTTCGGCGCTTTTTGTGCCCTCCGACGGGGGCTTTTCGGGGTCGGTCGTAGCCACGGCGGCGCGAGCATACTCGGGCCCTCCGTACCGGGCCATGTCCTGACCTTCGACCGTGCTAGCATCGCAGCAATGACCTCATCGGCGCTCTCGCTGGCGCACGATCCCTGGCCCGTCCTCCAAAAACTTCGCTCGGTCGTCGAGCAAGCCCTGGAGGGAAAACCGGAGGCCGTCGAGCTTGCGCTAACTGCGCTGTTGGCCCGCGGTCATGCGCTCATCGAAGACGTGCCAGGCGTCGGCAAAACGACCCTCGCACGGGCCCTCGCGGCGGCCGTCGGGGGTGAGCTTCGGCGCGTGCAATTCACGAGCGACATGCTGCCGAGCGACGTGCTCGGCGTGAGCGTGTTCGATCAACGCACGGGACAGTTCGTGTTTCGGCAGGGGCCCATCTTCGCCAACGTGCTGTTGGCCGATGAGATCAACCGCGCGAGCCCGCGCACGCAGTC
>CAYLJT010000875.1:0-3413 GCA_964383995.1 uncultured Polyangiaceae bacterium | reverse complement strand
GGGCTAGCCCGTGAGCATTGGCATTGGAGGCATTCCATGCGTGACGATCGAGTCTTGATGGCCGACCATTTCGCGCGTGGGGCTCGCTGCCTGCGCCAAACCTGGGCACGCTCCCCGTGGAGGGCGGCGCGGCGCCGCGCGGGGGTGCGCTGGGCTACGGCGGCGGGGGGCCTCGTTGCGCTGCTGTTGGCGCCGGTGGCGCGGGCAGATACCCCGCTTGGGCTGTTGGGCACGTGGTCGGGGCCGGTCGACTTCTTTGCCACCGGGGCACCCATGGCGCAGGACGGTCCGGACGCGGACACGACGTTGGCCGACGAGCTCGTGCCGGTTCCCAGCGTGAATGTGACGGTCGCCGACGTCCCCGTGGGGGCTTCTCTCTTCGCGGCTTACCTGTACTGGGCAGGGTCGATCGCCGACAACAACGACTGTCAAGACGCGACCTACATCGATGACACCGTGCTCTTTACACCGCCCAACGGTGTCAGCAAGACCGTGCTCGCGGACGCTTGCTTCTGCTGCGCGGGGGCCGGCAGCTACGACATGCAGGAGTGTCGCAGGAACGTCGCCGCCGAGATCGGAAACCAGATCACGGGCAGTTACACGGTCAAGAATTTTGGCGCACAGATTGGCAACCAGGCCACCGACAACGCGTCGTTTTCCCTGGTCTTCGTCTACCGTGCGCCGTCTCTGCCCGCGCGCTATTTGGGGCTCTGGGACGGCTTCGTCGAAATGTACCAGACGCCTGCGCCGGTCTTGATGACGCTGGCACCCGTCAAGGTCTACACCGCGCCCGGGGCGGCGGGCCCCCAGGGGAAGCTAGCCTGGTATACCATCGAGGGCGATCAGGGGGGGACCACCGCCCAATTCGCGGAGAAGGTCACCATCGAGAGCAAACCGAACGGCGCCCTCCAGAGCCTGACCGACGCGCAAAATCCGCCCGACAACCCGATGAATCACACCATCCACGGGGCCAGCAACTTCATCGGCGTCGACATCGATCAGTTCGACGTCGGCGCGGCCCTGGCCACCGACGACACCTCGATTGAGATGGGCTATTCCGCCGGCAACGACAAGTGGTGGTTGGTCTACAACGTGGTGGGGATCAACGTCTACCCACCGAAGTTTGGCCTTTCTTCCAACAAGAGTTGGACGCTCTTCGACGACGCCGACCAAAATGGTGTCCCGTCGCCGGGGGACACCGTGCGTTACGACATCTACCTGGAAAACACGGGAGGCGCGCAGGGCACGGCCACGGTGACCGACACCATCCCCATGGGTATGCTGCCGGGCGCGGTCACGGCGCCCGCCGGGTCCGTGGCGTCGTGGGTCGCATCGACGCTGACCGTGAGCAACGTGGTGGTCGCCGCCGGCGGCCACGAGGACATTTGGGTAGACGTCGTGATCGACGATGTCCCGGACGGAACGATCCTGACCAACACCGCGTTGTGCGACGCGAGCCCCGACGGCGATGTGGCCAACGTGGTCGCTCCCGACGTGGTCGTCACCAACGACGGCAGCGGCTCGGGAGGAGGTTCGCCGGGTGTCGGCGGCAGCGGTGGGGGAGGTGCGGGCGGCGGCGGCGGTGGTGGTGGCGCTGCAGGTCAGGGCGGCGCCGGAGGCACGGCAGGCGGGTCGGCCAGCGGCACGGGAGGTCAGACGGCGGGCGCCGGCGGTCTTGGAGGAGCGGGAGGGCGCGGCGGTGCGGAGCCCGCGGCTGACGTACCTACCACGAGCGGCGATAGCGGTTGTGGATGTCGTGTTCCCGGTCCTTCCTCGCAGGGAGAGCGCGCGGCGTTGGCAGGCCTTGCCGTCGCGCTTCTCGGGGTAAGAAGGCGCGCTCGATCGCGGCGCGAAACCGCGCGATCCAAGCTGGCAGGAAATCGATGAGCTCGAACGTTGACCTGACCCTCTTCGCACACGTGGTATCTCGGCCGGACGCGGAGATCGACCTCGCGCAGGCCGCGCTGCTGATCGCCGATTACCCTCCCCGCGGGGTGAACGCCGCGGCGAGCATCGCCCGGCTCGACGAGCTTGGGGAGCTTGCCGCTCGCGCGGTCGGACGCGGGTCCAACGCCTCCCCTTTGCGCGAGCGCCCCATCGAGCGCTTGCTACGTTGGATGTTTGAGGACCAACGTTTCCATGGCAATACGACCGACTACTACGATCCTCGAAATAGCTACCTCGATCAGGTCATCGAGCTCAAAACCGGTATCCCCATCACGCTCGCCATCGTGCTCATGGAGGTCGGAAAGAGGGCCGGCCTGGTGCTGCAAGGCGTCTCTTTTCCTGGTCACTTCCTCGTCCGCTACGAGGGCGACGACGGAGCGGGGCTCACGATGATCGATCCCTTCGAGGGCCGCATCTTACATCGGGACGACCTCCGCGCCCTCTACAAGCGCGCGACGGGGCTGGCGGGGGATCCCAGCGCGCGCGTCATCCAGCCGGCGACGAAGCGTGAGATCTTGAGACGCATGCTCGACAACCTCCTCGGTGTCTACGCTCTCCGCGACGATCAGGAAGGTCTCGATGCCGTCATGGCGCGCATGAACGCGCTGTCGCCTTCGGCTGAAATCCCCGCGCACCTCTCACGCCTTGGCGGCAAGGCGCGTGGGCCGTCGGGCGGATCTACCTTGCATTGAGGGTAGACGTTAAGCGCAGAAACCTTCCCATCCGATCACAAGCAATGCCCTTGAAAGCAGTTGTTCGTGGTGCAGTCGGAGTTGGCGATGCAGTGCCAGCCGTAGGGGCAAGGCGTCGCGCACACGCCTCCGCAGTCGATGTCGGTCTCACCCGGATTCTGGACGCCGTCCGTACAGCTCGGCAGGCACTTGTGGGCAGGGCTGCATAGGTTGCTCTTGCAGTCGCTGTCGACGTTGCATGGGTAGTTGGCGGGGCACTTGTAGGCGCAGCTCCCGCCGCAGTCCCAGGCGGACTCGTCGCCGTTGATGGTGCCGTCGAAGCAGCTTGGCGGCTGGCACACGTTGTTCGTGCACACGTGGCTGTCGCAGTCGAGGAGGTCTACACAGGCCGTCCCAGGCACGCAGCCGTTCGGGCAGACCTGACCGCAATCGAGGGCGTTTTCGCCGCCGTTGAGCACACCGTCGCTGCAGCTCGGGGCTTGGCATACCGATCCGCTGCAGACCAGGGACACGCAGTCGCTGGCAAGCTGACAGCCTTCGCCGTCGAGGCAAGGGGCGCAGTCGGCGCCGCCGCAGTCGACGCCCGTCTCGGAGCCGTTGGGCAGGTTGTCGGAGCAGGTCGGTTGGGGCGTGCACAGGCCCGCGACGCACAGGTTCGTGACGCAGTCGGTATCCACGCCGCAGGCCAAGCCGACCGCGCATCCGACGCAGCTTCCTCCGCAGTCGACGGCGGTCTCGGAGCCGTTTTTTGCGCCATCCGTGCAGCTCGGCGCG
>CAYLJT010000874.1:0-3418 GCA_964383995.1 uncultured Polyangiaceae bacterium | reverse complement strand
CGAAACTCGACGACGACCGGATTCGCGATCTACTCGGCGAGGAATCGCAGGAGCGGCAATTGCTGCTGGTGAATCTGCCGGTAGACCGACTCGTTGGCCTCCACCGTCGCGTCGAGGATGGTGTCGAGTATTGCGCGCTGCTCGTCGCGGAAGAGCGAGCGCAGGGTGTAGGCCGAGCCGCCGAAATAGGCGTCCATCTGGCGAATGACTTCGGGGAATTCAGCACGTTCGAAGATCGCGAGCGTCTCTTGCGCCGGTAGCATCGCCGCGTCGCCTTGTGTCGCGCCGACGCCGCAATTCAGCGCATGGTCGCCGAAGTGGAGGACGCCGTAGTCGAGCGTGCGCGACTCCCCGGTGATGCGCGAGGTGAAGCGCGCCCGGCCCAGGAGGAGTCGTGCGAGCCCCACGCCCCGCCGCTCCTCGGCGACCCGCTCCACATTGTACGCATAGATTGTGGCGCGATCGGGGTAGCTCGCGAAGAGCGAGCTGATTGTCGACGCGAGGCAGCGTGCTGAGCAAATCGAACACGCCTTTGCGCAATTGCTCGTCGACTATTTCGACCACGCTCGGCGCGAGCTTTGTCGCGAGCAGCTCCTCGATGTTGCGCATTTTCTGCACGCGGCCCAGAAGAAGAACGACGCCGAGCTCGTGCGCGCTGCCGCCGACCTCGTTTTGCGCGCGGGCGTCGTGGGTAGCCCGACCGCGCGCGGCTCCCTCCGGCAGCTCGCCCTACCCGGCAGCGATGCCTGCAAAGACGCGGGCCGCGCCGACCTCGTGGCCATCGAGACGCTTGGCAAGCTGAGCCTCCAGGGCGACGTAAGCTACGAGCGAGACGACGCGACCCTGATGTGGTTGTCGCTGGCGCTGGTCGGCAAGACGCCCTGCGCGCTCGGCGCCGAGGCCTCGACGCGGGGCGCGGAGTATGTGGAGCTTGGAGCCCGCTTCGGCCCGGGCGCGGCAGCGGTGGCAAGGGTAGGAATTCAGACGGCGAGCATGTCGTGCACGGTGTCGGGGGTCGAGCCCTGAGCCGACGGGCAAGCTGCCTGTCGGCGATTTTACAGGTCTATTGGGCGCGCATCAGGTCTTTGCAGCCCATGGTCTCGATCTTCTTTTGAACGACCTTGTTGGGGCGCACGGTGACCGACTGGGACAGAAGCTCACAGGCCGCCACGGGGTCGCCGGTGGCCTCTTCGACCAAGGCGTAGTTGTAAAAGAGAGAGCCTTTGACCTCGCTCTCGGTGGCGATTTCGAGGCCTTTTTTGCAGGCCGCACGGGCAAAGGGCAGGGCCCCTGCCTTGAAGTGCAGATAGCAGCGCGTGCCCCAGCCAAAGCCGGCTTTGTCGTCGACGAACTTCTCGTCGTCGGAGGACAGCTTTTCGGGCTTCTCGACGGCCTTGCACTCTTTGCCCACGAGCCGCGTGCCAACCTTGCAGTCGGGGATGCCCTCCCCCGCGGGCAACAACGCAGCAAGCTCCAAGCGCAACAGCGCTCCGCAGCCGTCGGGCGGGTTGACGTCGCCGCGCTTCGACACGGCGCATTTGGCCACGTCGCCGTCGCGGCTGAGTGTCTCGGACGACGCGGCCTGCGACGCGCCCACGCCGGCGCCCAGCACGGTGGCCGATGCGCCGCGTTCCTTGGCGTTTCCTGCGTTGAACGAGAAGGCCCCGACGGTCAGCGCCGTCACTACGTGGGTCGCGCCGCCGCACTCCCCCGAGAGCTGGTCGACCGCCGGGGGCAGACCCGCCACACCGTACTCGCCGACGATGGTCATCTCCGCTGCGAGCGAGCCGCTCTCGGCCAGCTTCCCTTCGAGCTTGGCGGCGTGCACAGGAATGCTCGCGTAAAGCTCTTCGGCGTTGCTCATCGTCACCCGCTCGTCCTTCGGGGTAATGGCGGTATAGCCATAGACCTGCTTCGGAGGAGCCTTGCAGCGGCGCAGGACCTCGAGCTCACAACCTTCGTAGTGGACGACCAACTGCCCCTGTTGCGCCTGGGCTTCGAGGGCCGCGCGATCGGGGGCCTCCCACTCGACGACCAGCGGACGGAGCTGCCCCTTCGCCGCATCGCACTTGTTCTTGAAGGTCTCGGGCATCGGCGGCGGCTTGGCGACGGGGGCCGTGGGGTTATTGACCATGTCCGTGGCCACACCGCAAGCCGAGAGCCCGAGGGCGCTCGCCAAAACCATGCACATCGAGAGTGTCTTTTTCATAGGCTTATTGGGGCAGGACGACCTGTTCGAGAAATGTCAACGCGGCTTGTTGGGCGCGCTCGCCCATCATGATCATGTGTTTTCCACCCTTGACGACCCAAAGCTCGACCGCCGACTTGCAAGCCAGGTAGACGAACACGTCAGTTTCGTAGCCATCGAGGGACTCGTGAAGATCGTAAGGCTTGACGCGACTTGGAACGCTCTTGCAACCGTTTCGATTCGCCCATGCGTTGGTGGTGTCGACGGCCGAGGGGTGGGCGGGCAAGCGCGTGTCGCCGAGGGCTTGGCCGCCGTCGATGCGGATCACGTCGTCGGCGTCACCGTGGACCTCCAAAACACCAACCGGGCCCGGGGGCTTGCAAGGTGGGTCGGAGGCCCCCTGCCCCGCCCCCGCAATGCTGGCAATGGCCGCGATTCCAGGCACTTCGCACGCAAGGCGGTGGGCCATGAAGCCGCCGTTCGAAATGCCTAGCACGTAGATGCGACGCGGATCGACGTCGGGGCGGGCCCGCGCCGCGTCGATGATGCCCTTCAGCTCGGCCACGTGATCGACCGCCAAGCCATCGAGGTTGCAGCACGATTTCGAGGCGTTCCAGAAGCGCCGGTTCTTCGAGTCGAGGGCGCCGTCGGGGGCCGCGTAGAGGTATTTTTTCTGCCGCGCGAGGGCGTCGACCTTGAGCGCGTCGGTGAGGATTTTTCCGGAGGCGCCGAGGCCGTGCAGATAGAGCACGAAGGGCGCTTTTTCGCCGGGCAAGAGGTTTTGCGGGGCGTGGATTTGCGAGCCCGGATCGACCTTGCCGGCGGCCGCGGAGCTAGCTGGGCTTGGGGCCGCCGGTGCGGGAGTTGGCATGGAAGGCGTTGCAGGGGACGCGGCGGAGGGCTTCGCCACGACGCCTTGTGGAGACGACGAAACCCCGGAAATCGAAGGCTTGGGTGAGGGACTGGTGGGAGCGCTCGCGGTGTCGTCGCAGGCAACGCACACGAGGGCGGACAGCAGAAACAGAGCAGAGGCGCGCATCGGGGGGCGCCATTCTACGCTCTTACAGCCGCGCGTAGTCGATTTTGCCAGTGGACGTGAGGGGCAGCTCGTCCACGAAGAGCATCGCCTCCGGGACCATGTACGCCGGCAGTCGCTCCTTCGTGTAGGCCTTGAGATCGCGATCCGTAGCCTCGCCCCGCAGCGCGACGACGGCGCGCAGGACCTTGCCC
>CAYLJT010000873.1:0-3421 GCA_964383995.1 uncultured Polyangiaceae bacterium | reverse complement strand
GTGGTGGGCTCGGCGGCGACGGCGACGGCGGGAACCGCGGTGAAGCTCGGCGCAGCGGGCGGCGTGGCGACGGCGGCCGGGACCACCAAAAGCACGGTGGCCGTGGTGGTCGCGAAGTGGCTTTTGCTGGGTGCGCTCGGCGGAGGCCTGGTGGCAGGCTCGGCGGTGGCCCTCGACGACGCGCCGCAGACGGCAACGCTGACGACGGCACAGGGCATCTCCGAGTGCAAAGGCGCTGCGGAGCAGATCGTGGCGCGGGCGAAGAGCGCCGCATTGTCCGAGACACCGGCGGTCGGGCCGGCGCACGAAGAAGCCCCGACACCGGCCGCCGCGATCGAACCGAAGGCAGACGCGCGCGCCGCGGCCCCCGTGAACAAGGCCTCGAAGAGCACGCCGGAGGGCTTGGCGGAGGAGCTGGCGCTCATCGACAAAGCGCGTGTGGCCGTGGCCTCGGGGCAAGGGTCGCAGGCGTTGAAGTTGCTCGACGAGCACGATAGGCGCTTTGCAGGTGGTCAGTTGGCGCCGGAGGCCCTCGTATTGCGCATCGAGGCGCTCGTGGGGATGGGGCGGATGAGCGACGCGGCGCGGCTCGGCGACGCTTACTTGGCGGCCTTCCCGAAGAGCGCTTATGCGCGGCGCGTGCGATCGCTGCTCGGGCGCGCCGAAGCGGAAGGCGGCGGCCCCGTGGCTCCATGAGACACTGGCATGTTGCGTCGCTGTTGCTAGCCGCGTGCGCCCTCGCGGGCTGCGGTGATCGCGTGGTGTTGGGGCACGAGCGGGTCGCCATGGCCTTGCCCATCGCCGCCGAAGGGCCTTGTATCTCCGCGCCTTGCGGCGCTCCATGTCAGTCCGTCTGCGCTCCGCAAGACACCACTTGCGCTGCGTTTGCCGGCCATTGCGACGCCACGGGGGAGTGTCGCGAGGGCGCCCCGACGTGTGTCGCCGAGGCCTGCCCCGGCATGGCCTGTGGCGCCCCGTGCGCGGGCTGCCCGGCCCCCGACGGTGCCTGTCCGGTGAGCCCCTATGTGTGTGATATCGCGGGAATTTGCGTGCTCGCGCTGACCTCGTGCACGAGCCCACCTCCCTATGTGCCGTGCGGCGGCCACATGTGCGGGGAGCCGTGCACCGTTTGCCCGCCCAACGACCCTGCCTGCCAAGAACCGCCGGGGCCGCTTGTCTGCGACATGATGGGGGCCTGTATCCACCCCAATGGACCGCCGCCCAACTGCGAGCCAAGCGGCTGCGAAGGAAAGCCGTGTGGGGCGCCGTGCAGTCCCTGTCCGCCGGGCCAACCCGGGTGCCCTCCGCCCGAGGTCGCGCCGAGCTGCGATGGCCAGGGTGCCTGTCGCTTCAAGCCTGTGCTCTGCTACGACGCCTGTGCGAACCGGGCGTGTGGCGACACCTGCGCGCTCTGCCCGGCGGGCGACCCGACCTGTCAAGAGACGGCCGCGCCGAAGTTCTGCAACGACGTGGGGACCTGCGTCATCGGGCCTCCGCCCGTGTGCCCTTGAGCAAAAGGCAATGTGCGCAATCCGGCTGAAAACCGGGGCGCTCGTGCGCCTAGAGCGTAACGTCGAAGGTCTTCGATTCGGCGGCCGAGCCCGGTGAGAGCTCGACCTTCGTGCGCAGGGTCTTTTGACCCACGCGCATACCGAGGCGCACGACGACGGGAGGGTCTTCGGTGCCAAGCTTGTCGAGGCGGACCATGACGCGATAGAGCCCGGGCTTCGGGTCCCCCTCGGTGAGGAACACATTCTCGACGTTCTGACCTTGACACTCCGGGCGCGGACAATCCCTGTCTTTCAAGAGGCCAGCCGCGGTCGGGTCGCGCACGGTGGCCACGTCGCCGTTCGGATCTGTCACCGACAGGTCGACATCGGCGGCCGGATCGTCCCAGGCGATGGTGAATTGAAGGACACCTGTCCTCAACCCACAACCTTCGTCGATGACCCCATTGCAGTTATCGTCCCAGGCGTCGAAACAGCGCTCGGGGCCCGTGGGCGCACAGGCCATATCGAGCTTGGAGCCGTCGTCTGCCACGACCGTTTTGACCGAGACAGGTGCCTTGGGCGGCGGGGCGGGCACTTCGATGCAGGCGGCCGCGACAAGGGCGCCTGAAGCGAGCGCGAGGCTGGCAAGAACCTTAGAAGGTGCCGGCACAGACGAGGCCCGCACCGAAGGGACCACAAGCCGTTTGATTGGCCGAGCCTGTCTTTTGGCTCTGATCTTCTTCGTTGGAGAACACGACGAGCACGACACCACCGGCCACGAGGACCCCAGCGCCAATGCCTGTGAAGAGGCCAATCGTGCCGAGCGAGTCGGCCTGATCAGCGTCGTTGTTGATGACCGCGCGGTCGTAGACGCACTGGCGGTAATCGCCGACGTTGCAGTTCTCGCCGTAGCCCGCTTTATGAATGGCCACGTCGTCCTCGACATTGCTACGCAGGTTGAGCGACGCGAGGGTCGTCGTCAGCGCAGCCCCGCCGAGCAGGGCACCGGCCCCAATGGCGCTGAAGCCAATGAGCTTCTGATGAGGAAGCCAGTTTTCGTCGGGCTTCTTTTCGGGCGGAGGAGGCGGCGGGGGCGGTGGGGGAGGCGGCGGCGCCTCGGTCTCGATGGGCTTGGGGTCGAGCGCGAGATCGGTGTTCTTTCCACACTTCACATCGAGCTCGTGCCGCGCGTCTTCGTGGTCTTTGGCCTTGACCACGAGGGTGTGCTTGCCTTCGACGAGCGAGAGAGGCCTGGCGAGGGGTAGCGTGTAGGCTTTGGCACCGTCGACCGTCAGCTCGGAGCCCTCGACTTGGGAAGACACATTGACCGTGCCGAAGTGCGCAAGGGCCCTGGCGAGCTGGTCATTGACGTCCGTCTTGTCTTTGTCGCTCAAGGGGCCCACGTCGGTGGTGAGGGCCGCTTCCATGGCTTCTTTGGCGGCTTCCCAGCGCTCCAGACCGAGGAGGGAGTAGCCCAACATGCGGAGGATTTGGCCGCTTGGATAGACGGCTTTGGCCTCTTCGAAGAGCTGCACGGCTTTTTCGAACTGGCCCTCTTTATAGGCCGTCAAGCCTTCCATGGCAGTTTGCCTGGCGATCTTGATTTCGTCGGGGCTCTGGGCCTGGGCCTGCGACGCAGTGAGCGTGAGCGGCGCGGCGACGGCAACCCCCAGGGCGAGGGCAAGAGTCCATGAACAGCGTCGGCGATAGGATTGTCGGTTCATCAGGGCTCGGCCAAAGGCTCTAAAAGGACACGTTGTCGACCTTCGGGGCTACCGTGGTCGCGGGTTTCGCGGGAGGCTTCGAGGTGGTGGGGGGCTTGGCTGCCGCCGTCGGTTTCGGCGGCGGAGGCGCCGGATCGGCCGGTTTTGCCGGCTGAGCAGGCTTCGTGGGCTCGGGCTCGGCGGTCTTTTCGGGCGCCGGGGGTTCGG
>CAYLJT010000872.1:0-3430 GCA_964383995.1 uncultured Polyangiaceae bacterium | reverse complement strand
TCCCGCCGCAACTGGGGCCGCGTGTCCCCACCTGGCGCCGGCCCGTCACGATCGGGTTCGCGCTCGTCGCGGGCCTCGTGGCCGTCCTGCTCGTGACGATTTTCCGGCCGCTGTCGCGGCCGCTGCTATGGGCCGCGGCGCCCCTCGTCAAGGTCAATTGCGCGGCGCTCGTCGAGACGCTGCTCTTGTCCGAGCTTTTTGGCCACGAAAAGGGCTCCTTCACGGGCGCGTCCGCGCGTCGCCGGGGCCGCTTCGAGCTGGCCGACGGCGGCACCCTCTTCCTCGACGAAATTGGCGACATCTCCCCGAAAACGCAGGTTGCGCTCCTGCGGGTCCTGCAAGAAAAGACCTTCGAGCGGGTCGGCGGCAGCACGCCCGTGCGCGTCGATGTGCGGATCGTCTGCGCCACCCATCGCGACCTCGCTTCGATGGTTGCCAAGGGCGAGTTCCGCGAAGATTTGTACTATCGGTTACAGGGTGTAGTGTTGGAGGTTCCGGCCTTGCGCAACCGCCTTGAAGACCTCCCTCTCATCGCCGAAGCGCTGCTGCGACGAATCGCCTCCGAGCGGCGCGTCGCGGTGCCGACGCTGTCCCCGGCGGCGGCCTCGCTGCTCGCGTCGCACGCCTGGCCCGGCAACATCCGCGAGCTCGAGAACGCGCTGCGCGCCGCGGCGCTCTTCGCCGAGGGGAACGTCATTCAGCCCGAAGATCTGCTCCAGAACGTCGCCAGCCTACGCTCGCTCGGTGAGCGTATGCCAGTTGATCCTGTGGGCCCGGTTACCCTCCGTGCGGTCCCCGCAGAGCGATCGTCATCGGTTGGCACAGCGGCTGCTGTTGGTCCGGTGGTCGGTGAGACCGAGACATCCAGCGTGCCTCCCTTGACGGACGTGGCCTACGCGAGCATTCGCCAGGGCCTTGGGCTTTTTGAGATGAAGCGACAGCTCGAAGAAGAATGCGTGACGCGCGCCCTGGCCGAAGCGGGCGGGAATATCACGCGTGCTGCCGCAATTTTGGGCATGAAACGCCCCCGCCTTTCTCAGCTCGTGAAGCAATATGGTCTCGGTTCTTGGTCCGAGGAGAGCTCGTCATGACCGCTAGAAGATTGACGCCCTGGCTTGCCACGCTCCGACGCGCCCTCGTGGCTCTCGCAGCATCGGGTGGGCTACTTCTTTTGCCGGCTTGCGTGGTCGATGCCACCGACGGCAGCGTGCAAGACGACGAAGCCTTTAGCGAAGGGTCGTCCGACCTCGAGGCGGGTGATCCCATCGACATCGGCACCGAGCCGGGCGCCGACGAAGATCCCGGCGACGACTCCGGCGGGCCCGAGCCCATTCCTTGGCGAACACGCACCGACGACGAAGAGGGCCCGAACCCGCCCCACGGCGTGTCGGTGGCCGCCTCCGGCAGCGGCACTGCCAAAGACGAGCCCTGAGCTTTCAACGCCCCCAGCGCCGTACGCCCGATGTTCGTGGGGCAAAGCGAGCGGCGCTCGGGGGACAGTCGTCGTTTTCGCGCGTCGCTGACAAGCGCGGTTTCCCAAGGTAGATCCCCGGCGATCCGAGCGCGGCCAAGGGCGCGAGACCCGGAAAGGCAGAGCTAGGCGCGTGGAAATTTTCGTCGACCTCCGCACGCGCACCACGCTGACCTGCGGGGCCCTCGCTCTCGCCATCGCCATTTCCACCCTTCTGCGCGGTCGCGTTCGCCCCGTTCACCTGCTGTTTGCGGCTTTCGCCGGCGACATGGGCCTTTGGTACCTATCCCAGTCGCTGTTCGGCTTTTTCAAGGAGGGCATTTGGGAGCGCTTCACCGTGCTCCTCGCCGTCCTTTTGCCGCAATTCGCGCTGCACCTGTTCGCCGAGATGATCCCCGAAGAGGGGCGCGGTCCCTCGCGCGTGCGGCGCTACGCGTGGCTCGCCGCGATCCCGATGGCGTTTCTGGTGCTGAGCCCGCTTCAGGACCACATCTACACCCGCGTCGCGCTGTTCGCCTACGTGTTCGTCCTGATCACCGTGGGGCTTTACGACCTCGGTCAACGGGGGAAGAAAAGCGCTTCGCGCGCGACCCAACGGCGGGTCGTGTTTCTGGTCGTGGTGGGGGCCGCGGCGGGGCTCGCCAGCGCGGCCGATTTCGCGTGGGTGGTGGGCATGGATGCGCCGCCTGTCGGGGCCGCCCTCTCGATCGTGTTCCTGTTCCAGCTCGCCCAAGCCCTGCGCCACGAGCGCCTGCTGGACACCTACGAGATGCTCGGGCGCTTGCTCGTCGCGACCGCCGTCGCGTTCCTCATCGCGGGCATCTTTTATGTGCTCATTTCCGTCGTGGGCACCTATCGCACGATGTACCTCAACGCGGTCCTGGCCGCGATCGTGGTGCTCGTGATCTTCGATCCCCTACGAAATCGCGTCGAAGAGCAGATTCAGCGCCTCTTCTTTCGCGAGCGGGCCGATCTTGAACGGGCCCTCTCCGAAGCCCGCCGGCGCCTCCCGCACGCGTTGACGGTCGAAGAGATGGGGACCACGGTCACGGGCGCGCTCGAGCTCTCGCGTCGCTGCACCGCGGTCGGCATCTACCTGCTCGATCGCGACGGTTCGGGCTTCGACCGGCTCGCTTTCGTGGGCGACGGTGTGCCCGAACGAATCGAGGGGGCCACCGCGCGCCCCCTCGTCGACCGCATCGAGAAGGGGCGCCTCGTGATGGACGAGGTGCGGCAGGCGGCTCAGGAGCGTCGCTTTCGCGGCGAAGCCGCGGACGCCAACGACGCCCTCATGGCCTCGGCGGAGGCCCTCGCGGGGCTCGCAAACGGGGTCTTCTTGGGCATTCATGTGGAGGGCGGGGACCTCGTCGGACTGTTCGTCGTTGCCGACGATCGGGTGCGCGACGCCTTCTCCGCGGAAGAGGTCGGCCTCTTGGAGGCGGTCGCCGCCCAGATGGGCGTGGTCGTTGAGAACTCGCGCTTGTATGCGCTGATGAAGGAGCGCGATCGCTTGGCTTTGCTGGGCCAGATGGCGGCCGGCCTCGCCCACGAAATTCGCAACCCGCTCGGCGCCATCAAGGGCGCTGCGCAGTTGCTCGCGGAGCCCTCCGATGGGCGCGACGAAGACCCGTCCTCGCGGGAATTTCTCGGCATCATCCTCGAAGAGGTGGAGCGCCTCGATCGCGTGGTCGGTTCGGTGCTCGATCTCGCGCGCCCGAGCCAGGGCACGACGCTGCCGGTCGATGTGAACCTCGTCGTGCGCCGAACGGTGCAAGTGCTGTCCTCCGAGCGGGGCAGCCGCGAAGCCGACATCGAGACGCTTTTGGGCGCCGATCTACCGAAGGCCGCGATCGATCCCGAGCAGCTACGGCAGGTGCTGATGAACCTCGTACGCAACGCGATTCAGGCCATGAAGGGCAGGGGGCGGCACTGGCGGATCGACTCGATGCCTAAGCGGGC
>CAYLJT010000871.1:0-3439 GCA_964383995.1 uncultured Polyangiaceae bacterium | reverse complement strand
CCTGCCCTTTGGAGCTCGGACTTTCCTCCCGCGGACCAGGCCGCGAGCGATCGTCTGCGTGGCTATGACGGGGCGGCGTCTACCACGTCAGTGGAGCACACGCGAGCCCGCGCGCTTCGGCGCCGGCTGCGCTTCGGGCGCCGCCATGGGGCATGCGTGGTGGTGGACCATGCGCCAAGCGCCCGACTCGCGGCGAAACAGGTTCGTGGTCTGCGCGAACGCGTGGACGAAGCCGTCGGCCTGGGAGGCCTCGATTTCTTCGACGACGAGCACCCACGCGGTATCCCCCGTGACAAAGATGCGCGGGTCGCGCAGGCGAAACCGTATCCGTTCGGTACCGCGGAAAATGCCAACCCAGGCGGCGATCACGCGCTCGCGTCCCACGATCGGAGCCCAGCCGGGGTGGATGCACGTCACCTCGGAGCGCTCGGCCCAAACGCGATCCATCGCGGCCAGGTCGAGGCGCTCGAACGCCTCGTAGAAACGCTGATTGGCCCGCTCCACAGCCTCGCGGGCCTCGGCGGCATCGTCGGTTTTTGGCGAGGCCACCCGACTAAGCTGAGAACGAGGAACCGCAACCGCAGCTCGATTTAGCCTGCGGATTCACGAACTTGAAGCCCGAGCCGTGGACCCCCTCGACGTAGTCGATCTCGGTGCCTTCGAGGTATTGGTAGCTCATCGGGTCGACGAAGAGCTTGACGCCCTTGTCTTCGAACAGCTCATCCATCTCCCCCGGTTTGTCCTCGAAATAAAGGTCGTAGCTGAAGCCGGCGCAGCCCCCGCCGATGACCCGGAGCCGCAGGCCCTGACCAATGAGGTCCTCTGCCTGAGCGATTTCCTGGACTTTCGTAGCGGCTTTTTCGGTGATGGTGATCATCGACGGGTTCCTCCGAGAGCGACCGATGCTGGACGGTCTTCCTACCATAGCGACTGCATTCCCGGTTTTCCAGCGGGCGCGGCCCTTCTCCCTTCCCCGGCCGGGGCGCAAGCCCCTATTCTCCCGCTCGTGAAGCTTCGTTCTTTTTTCGCGCCGTCTTTGGTCTCGGTGGTCCTTGTCGGGGCCTGTTCGGTCTACGACACGAGCCTCCTCGAAGAATCCAGCGACGCTGCCACGACGACGACCACCACCACGGCGACGTCGAGCGGCACCGGCGGGGGCGGCGGGCAGGGCGGCGGCAGCACCACCAGCAGCACGACGACGGGGACGGGCGGCGGCGGGGGACAGCCCGAGTGCAACGCCCCAGGCGATTGCCCGGGACAAGACAGCGAGTGCGCCAAAAGAACGTGCAATCAAGGCACCTGCGGGACGATGAACACGGCCGAGGGCACGGCGGTGGCCGCGCAAACCGCCTTCGATTGCGTCGAGGTTCAATGCGACGGGATGGGCAACGCCATCCCCGCGCCCGACGATCTGGACATTGAGGACGACAACAACGACTGCACGGCAGATACGTGCTCTGAAGGGCTACCCGTCCACACGCCTGTGGCCCCCAGCACGATGTGCGGCAATGGCCAGTTCTGCAACGCAAACGCTCAGTGCGTCGAGTGCCTGATTGGCTCGGACTGCGCCAGTGGTGTCTGCGACAACAACAACACCTGCGCCGCGGCGGGCTGCGGTGACGGCATCAAAAACGGCACCGAGACGGCGATCGACTGCGGCGGCGCGTGCCCCCCTTGCGCCACCGGATTGGCATGCTCAGTGAACGCCGACTGCGTGGGTGGCTCGTGCGTGGGCAGCGTGTGCGCGGCCACGTGCACGGACGGCCTGAAGAATCAAAACGAGACCGACGTGGACTGCGGTGGACCGTGCAGCCCTTGTGCGCTCGGACAGACGTGCTCCATCGGCGGTGACTGCCAGCTTGGAAAGTGCCAGACCAACACCTGTGTTTGCACGGGCAACCACCTCGTGTTGAGCGAAATCCGCAGCCGCGGCGCGGCCAGCGCGTTTGACGAGATCGTCGAGCTTTACAACCCCACGGACCTGCCGATTACGCTCGACAACACATGGGTCCTCGAGTCGCGGAGCAGCAGCGCAGGCAGCTACAAGGTCGAGTGGACCGGCGCCGGTGAGGTCATCCCTGCGCACGGACACTTCCTCATCGTGGGCGGCACCTACGCGGACGCCGCTGTCCCGGACAACGCGCCCACGGCCACCGACATCGGCCTCACCGACGCGGCCAGCGTGCGCATCAGCCAGAATGGCAACGTCATCGACGCGGTTTGCTACTACTTCAGCGCCGCGACGCTGAACGACTTCACGACCGGGCTCAACTTCTCGTGCGAAGGCACGCCCGTCTCCAACTCACCGCACAACAACACGACGAGCGTCGCCAGCAACAGCGACGTGAGCATCGAGCGGAAGCCGGGCGGTTTGGCCCTCGGCAATTGCATCGATACGGACGACAACGCGGCCGACTGGCAGACGTCCACGCCCGCGAACCCCCAGGGCACCCAAAGCCCGTTGACGCCTCCCTGAGCGGGCCGAGACACTAAGGTGTTGGCTGGATGGTGCCGGCCAGCTCGACGGTGTCGAAGGTGTCGCTGACCCGCGCGATCACGCGGCAAGGCGCCGCAGACACCTTGACGAACACGGCACGCCCCGAGGCGGACGATAGGCCCTCACACGACGACTGCCAGCCTGTCGTCAGGGCATCTCCATCGCTGTCACTGCCCTCCACCGAGACCTCGACGACGGTCCCGGCGGGGGCGGGAGCGGGCAAGCGCAGGTTGACCTCGGGCGGGACGTTGATGCGAATGGGGCACTCGCGCGAGGCGCTCTGCTCGTGATCGTCGCGCACCTCCACCGTCACCGTCACGAGTTTGTCCGAGACACCGCGCACGTCCAAGAGGGCGAGGTTGTTCGAGCCCTCGATGCTCCCCTTGTCGGATTTGTAGGTGAAAATGAGGGGATCGTCGTCGCTGTCGATGGCGTCGACGCGCATCTCCAAGGTCTTTTGGCGGGTCGCGCGCATGCCCTCCGAGCCACAGGCGCGGATGACTGGAGGGTGGTTGGGTGTCCATAGGCCAAAGGTGCCGAGGATCCCGGCCGTGGCTCCTACCACCGCGAGGACGGCGGCGAGGACGCCCGTCATGTTGGTAATGCGCTTGTCCCAACTGGGCTTCTTGCTGTCGGACCCGAGCTGTTTGGCCAAGAGGTCGAGGGCCTTGCCCACGTCGCTGACGGGCCTGGCTTCGAGCGCGGCAACCACACTGCGCTGAACCGCCGCTTCCAGATCCTCCGCGCGGATGACGCCCCCCGCGCCGCCCAAGCCTGACTCGAGGGCCTGAATGCGCTGCGCGAGGGCGTTGACGTCACCGTCCAGCGAGCGCTCGCGACCCCGACGTTTGGAGTACACATAAAAGAGGCTCGCGCCAGCGCCGAGCCCCAAGAGGGCGTACAAGGTAGGTTGCCAGGAATAATGGGAAGGTCCGGGGTCGG
>CAYLJT010000870.1:0-3446 GCA_964383995.1 uncultured Polyangiaceae bacterium | reverse complement strand
CCATGAACATGGACGCCCTGCAAGAGGTGCTCCTTGCGATCACACAGCAGCGGTCGGTTGCCAGTGTTCTGCAGCGGATCGTCGAGGAAGTGGCACGTCAAACTGGAGGCGGTACTTCGGCCACGAAAGACGCGGATATTGCCCTTGTGCGTATCTGGCTCGTGGAAGCAGGCGACCTGTGCAAGAGTTGCCATTTTCGCGGCGAGTGTCCTGACCAGACGCGGTGTCTTCACCTTTCTGCCAGCGCGGGCCGCTCGCGTGTCGGGGTGGAAAGCTGGTCGGAGCTCGGCGGGCTTTTCCGTCGATTTCCTATTGGCGTAAGGAAGATAGGCAATATCGCAGCCAGGGGTCTGCCCTTGCTGATTCCGGATATTTCTGCTGATCCAACCTGGGTAGCCCAGCCCGCATGGGCGCATGCAGAAGGTATCACGACCTTTGCGGGCCACCCGCTTGTCTTCCGAGGCGAGACCTTGGGCGTGCTCGGCGTCTTCAGTCGGACACCGTTCCGTGCAGGAGACTTCGAGCGCCTCCAGAGCTTTGCGAATCACGCGGCGGTGGCCATCGCGAACGCTCGCGCCTTCGAGGAAATCGAGGCGCTCCGCGCTCGTCTGGAAGACGAAAATCGCTACCTTCGCGAGGAGGTCGTGGCGACCATCGGCGCGGGCAACATCATTGGCGAGAGCCCTAGTTTGCGGAGTGTCATGCAGCAGGTGCAGCTCGTCGCGCCGACCGATGCGACGGTGCTCATCACTGGCGAAAGCGGGGTTGGAAAGGAGTTGGTTGCACGCGCGATTCACGATCATAGTGGGCGGAGCGACCGGGCGCTCATCAAGGTGAACTGCGGCGCCGTGCCCGAAGGACTGTTCGAAGCTGAATTTTTCGGACATGCACGGGGAGCTTTCACGGGCGCCCACAAGGATCGTCCCGGCCGTTTTGAGCTGGCCGATGGCGGGACCCTCTTCCTGGATGAGATCGGCGAGGTGCCCCTGAGCATGCAAGCCAAGCTGCTTCGGGTTTTGCAGGAAGGCGAGCTCGAGCGTGTCGGTGATGCACGCACCCGCAAGGTAGATGTCCGAGTCATCGCCGCTACTCACCGCGACTTGGCGCACGAAACAAAGCTCGGCCGCTTCCGGCAGGACCTCTTCTATCGCCTTAATGTCTTTCCTTTGAGGGTACCACCCCTTCGGGAGCGTAGAGATGACATCGGACCCCTTGCCCTGCATTTTGCCGCAAAAAGCGCGCGACGCATGAACCGTCCAGTGCCAAAGATACCGGAAGAAACGTTGGCGCTCCTTGCGGCTTACGACTGGCCAGGCAACGTGCGCGAGCTGCACAATGCCGTGGAGCGTGCTGTGATTCTAGCGCAGGGAAGACCCTTGCACTTTGACTTGGGCGAGTCGGTCGGCAGTGCATCGATGCCATCAAGCCCGAAGGCTCCGCCGCCCGCCGCTTCCACACCTACGCCAAGGACCCGCAGCGAATGGAAGCGTCAAGAGAAGGAGATCATCAGCGCGGCGTTGCGACAGACCGATGGCAAGCTTTTTGGTGCCGGGGGCGCGGCGGAGCTTCTCAGCATGAAACCTACCACACTTGCGTCACGGGTCCGCGCCCTGGGTATCGAACGGAAGACGCGGCAAGCCAAGTAGACAACCATGAACAACCCCTACGCCTACCCTCCGCCCCCTCCTGGAATGAGCAAGACCACCGTCGCCGTCTTGTTCCTGTGCACCGGGCTCGCCATTGGCTTCGTCGCAGGCATCGGCGCGACCAAGGCAGGCTCCGCCTTTTTGGAAGACTTCGTGTCGAGCGAGGCGCCTGCCGAGGTGGGTCAGGCACAGAGCTTCGAGCGCCCTGGTTTCAGCTTCAAATATCCAGGCAACTGGAAGGTGGAGGTCGACTCGGACAGCGACGCCGACCACCATGTCAACGTGGAGAGCCCCGGGGCATGCATGACGATGTTGTTCGTGTTCGACATGCCCCTCCCTCCGGCCGACCAGGTGGACGCCCAGGTGAACGCCTTCGTGCCCAAGCTGATCTCCTCACCTACCCGCACGCCCTTTACCACCTGGGGGGCATACACCGGCGAGGGCATGGCCTTGAAGGGTAGCATCTTGGGGATAAGCCCGGGCCAGGTGCGCGTCTTCGCGCACGCCGACGACACGCGCTCCTTCGTGGCGGTCGAGCAGTGTTACGACGAGGACATGCCCAACGCGAAGCCCGGGCTGGATCTGGTGGCGTCGTCCTTCCAGCTCGCTCCTGTGGCCTCACCTTAGGCCCGCGGTAGCGCCGGCTTCGCCGCGCTGACGTTCGGACGGGTCGCGGAAACCCCGTCGGAGCGGGAGGGCGCCGCGCGGCGCTCGATGGGAAGGTGGAGGGCGATGGAACTCTACGTCCGCGCCTTCTCATCGTTTGCCATATGTTACGCCATTGGTTTCATGGTGTTTCTGCGTCCGCGGGTGCCCCAACCTGTCGGCGATCGCTTGTTCTATGCTTCCCTCGTCTTGCTCGCGACGATCCGCTTCTTGGGGTCCTGACCTGAGACCAGGGGTGCGACAATCTTGCCATGGGCGCTCCCGTGTGCCCGGTATTTGTTGCTGACGCGGCGACGGGGCAGGCCTTCAAAAAATGCCAAGATTGCCGTAAAAGGTGGGAGAATTGGCGCGCCTGACGGGGGGCCGAACGCGCTAGCCGATTGTTCGGTCGTTGCATCGGTGATATTTATCGATCCATCAACTTTTCAAATTGATGGGTACCATGAACGGCAAGAAGGCTCCCGCATCATCTTCATCCTCCTCCTCATCGCGAGCGGTTGTCGTCCCGCGCCGAGCGCTCCTCAAGGGAGCTCTCGCGCTGACCGCAGGAGGGCTCTTGGCGGCGTGCAGCAAGGAGTCGGACGCCCCCCAGGGCTCGTCTGCGGCGACGCCCACCCCAGGCGGCAGCGTTGCTTCAGGCGGCGCTTCGCTGGAGCAACGAGACGTGCGAATCGGGTTCGTGGCCGTGGAGAGCGCCGCGCCCATCATCGTCGCCTTCGAGAAGGGTCTCTTCAAGAAGAACGGGTTGAACGCGACGCTCTCCAAGGAGAACGGCTGGGCCGCCGCGCGGGACAAGCTTGCCACGGGTGAGAACCAGGCGAGCCACCTGAAGTACGCGCAGCCCATCGCCTCGACGATGGGGCTCTTCGGTTCCGCGAAGCTACCCATGATCGCCCCCTGGACCCTGTGTCGCAACGGCTCGGTCTTCATGTACGCGGCGAGCTTGAAGGGCAAGCTCACGTTCGACCCGAAGACCTGGAAAACGGTGGCGGACGAGCTCAAGGCGAAGGGCGAGGCGTTCACGATCGCTCTGCCCTGGCCGGGCGGCTGGCACGGGCTCATGTACCGGCACTTCCTCGCCAATGCGGGGATCAACGCGGACAAGGATCTGAAAGTCGTCACGCAGCCTCCCGC
>CAYLJT010000869.1:0-3453 GCA_964383995.1 uncultured Polyangiaceae bacterium | reverse complement strand
GTGCGGTCGGTGCTGATGAGCTGGAAGCTGAAGGGGGTCGAAGCGTAGGCGGCGTTGAGCACGTCGATTTGCGCGGTGATCTGGCTATCGGGGATGTCGCCGTTGGCGAGGCCCGCGCCCTTGTTGATGACGTGGAACGCGACCGGGACGGAGCCGGGCGCGATGGCCGCGTAGCCCTGGGGAGCGTGGAGGTCGAGGTACTCTTCGATCTGCTGCAGGGTGGCCTCGTCGAGCTGCGGCGTGCCACAGGAGCGCAAGAGCGGCGCGGTCTCGGTTCCAACGTCGCTGGACGAGTCCGTGGTGTCGATGGACTCCTCACCCTCGCCCGTGTCGACAGAGCAGCCGACGGCGGAGAAGGTGGCGAGGATGGCGGCGATGGCGAGGGTGTATCGAAGGGCGTTCATGTAAGGGCTCTCCTAGACTGATTCCGTTGCGGACGGAACGCTTCTAAAGCCACGCTTAACGTCCTGCAATCGCGATTTCGACCCCTTGATCACATTTATGGGGTCCAGGTGGTTGGGTTGAAAAACCATGACGGCGGACGAAAAGAGTCGTTGTTTCGCGCCCTTCGTCGCTTGTCTGCCCACATGTGCGCTTTGGGTAGGTGCGGGAGCCCGACCCGGCATAAGATGATGCCGTGGCCTCCCCCAAGGTGTCGAAGTCAAAGCCCATCATCGCTCGCGGACGCCCCAAAGGGCGGTTTACGCAACATCGGCGGTTGGATGCGTTGCGCTCGCTCCTGATGCGCAATCCGGGAGGGTTGACGATCTACGACTTGGCGCGGGAGCTCGATGTCACCACGCGCTCGATGCGACGCTACCTCTCGGAGGTGGGGCGGGAGCTCGACCTCGTGTCCTTCGCCAGCAGCAGCGGGGCCGCCCGCCTTTGGCGGCTCTCACCGAGCGAGCAGCTGCGCAAGGTCGAGGTCCGGCGCACCCAGGCCTTCGCGTTGCTCGCGGCCCGTAGGCTGTTCGAGCCCATGCGCGGCACGTCCCTGTTCGAAGAGATCGATCTGGCTGCGCAGAAGCTCTTGGGCGTCGCCAGGCGCCCCGGCCGGGGGCCCAACGCGGGTGTGGCCGACGCCCGCTTGGAAGAGCGATTCTTGTATCTACCCTTCGCCCCCAAAGACTACTCGAAGAAGACAGAGGCCCTCGACGATCTCTTCCAGGCGGTCGCGGATCTCAGGCCCCTTCGCTGTCGCTACCAAAGGCACAAGGACGGTCGCGAAGAGCGCATCACCATCCATCCCTACGCCATGGTGCTCTACAAGGACGCCGTCTATTGCGTGGGTAAGCACGTCGTCAAGGGGGACATTCGGACCTTCCTCGTCGACCGCATGCGCGACACCGAGTGCTCCGCGAGCGAGCGCTTTTCCTTGCCCGATAGCTTCTCCGTCGACGACTATTTTCAAGGTCAGTTTGGCATTTGGCGGGGCGGAGAGGCGAAGAAGGTCGTTGTCGAGTTCAACGCGCGTGTGGCCGATTTGGTGGTCACTCGCCGCGTGCACCCGAGCCAGGAGCTGACGATGCTCCCCGACGGCGGCGTGCGCTTGTCGATGGTGATTGGCGATCTCACCGAGGTCGCCTCGTGGATTTTGGGCTTTGGCGAGACCGCCAAGGTGATTGAGCCCGAGGAGCTCGTGGAGCGCGTCAAAGGGGAGCTTACGCGGGCCCTCGAGCACTACGCTCCTGCCGAGGCCGCGCGTCCCAAGCGCAAGTAACCTCAGCGCGCCATCGAGGCTTCGACCACGTCGCCCATGGACCGATAACGGTTGTAATAGCTCTTGACCTGCTCGACGTAGGCCTGCGTCTCTTCGTAGGGGGGCACGCCACCATAGCGGGTCACGGCGCCTTCTCCCGCGTTGTAGGCGGCGATCGTCAAGGTCAGATCGCCATTGAGCACATTGGCCAAGACGCGAAGATAGCGCACGCCGCCAAAGATGTTCTCCCGCGGATCGAAGGCGTCGCGCACTTGCATCCGAAGCCCCGTGGGCGGCATGAGCTGCATGAGCCCCTGGGCCCCTGTGCTGGAGACGGCCTTGGGATCGTAGTCGCTCTCCACCTTGATCACGGCTCGCACGAGCTCTTCTGGAATTTGGTACAGGGTGGCCGCCTGACGAATCCATAGGTCGTAGCGTGTGAAGCGCTCGACCGAGCGGTCGCTCGGGGGGACCGGGGTGACGCTGCCTACCTTGCCACGGCGGCCCTCTTTGGATTTGAGGTAGAGCTTGTAGGGCACGCCACCAGAGGGGCGATTCGTGAAATGCACTACGCCTTCGGCGTCGGTGTAGGAGTAGATGTCGGCGCGCGCCTCGCCGGGCGCGAGGGCCCCGCTTGCAAGCGTCAAAACTGAGGCCCCCATCAGGGTCGAGATCGAGCGTCGCGGCATGGGCAAGGGGACCGTAGCACGGGGTCTACGAAAACGAGCAATCCGCGGCCAACGCTATTCCCGAGGGGCCGTGGTATGCCGAGGCGCGTATGGATCTGGATCCCAGGCACGTGCTGGCGGCTGCGGCCGGAATCTTCGTGGTGTTCCTTGTTTTTCGCATGTGGCCTGGCCGCGGGCGGGGGGCCGCCCGGGTCGCCTCGACCATCCGCGCCGCGCGCTTGCGGGCCAAGGAGGCATCTTCCCCTGAAGAACGAGCGGAGGCCCTGTGCGATGCGGGCGCGGCGGCGGCTTCGGGGCGCCTATTCCGCGCGTCGGCGGCCTATTTTCTGCGGGCCCTGCGTGTTCGCCCGGCGTGGCCGGAGGGGATTGTCCGGGCGAGCCAAGCGCTGCAGTCGCGGCCCGCGTTGCTCGAAGGGCTGCTTTTGCGCAGGCTCTCGGCCTTGCCCTGGGATGACGCGCATCGGGACACCATCGAAACTTTGGCGCGCTCGCTCGCCGACTTGTACGAACGCCGCCGCGATCGACCGCAGGCCGAGGTGATGCGCCGCGTGGCGCGGCTCGTCGCGGAGAAGCCGGGCGAGAAGGCTAGTTAGCAAAAAAGACGTGGGGGAGCGCGTCACGGTGGAAGAGCGCCAAGACGTCCATCAGCAGAGCCACCGTGATGTGCACCAAAAAGCCCGAATAGATGCTGCGTGTGCGCATCGCCAAAGACCCCAGGGCGATGCCCGCGATGGTGGCGCCCGCGGCCTCCAGGAACGGTTTTCCGTAGTGGATCATGCAGTAAGGCACGCACATCGCGAAGATGGCGGAGGAGCCCAGGCTGCGCCGCAGTGCCGACAGCCAAAAGCCGCGAAAGAACACCTCTAGCGCGAAAAACTGCGCGAAATACATCGACTCCCACAGCAAAAAGTCGAGCCAGGAGCGGGAAGAGAGCTTGTAGAAGGGGTAGTAGGTGCCGAAGTCGGGGGAGCGCGAGACGATGAACACCGCGGGCACCACCGCGCCGAGACACAAGAGGTAGATCCACGCGTGACCGAGAAAACCGCGGCCCCGAAGGCCCATGTC
>CAYLJT010000868.1:0-3455 GCA_964383995.1 uncultured Polyangiaceae bacterium | reverse complement strand
CGCGTTGTGGGTGGCGGGGTGGCTGGGGTGGCGGGGTGGCGCTGGGGGTGGCTGACCCGGGTTCGGGTGGCTCGGGTGGCTGACCCGGGTTCGGGTGGCTGGCTCGGGTGGCTGGCTCGGGTGGCTGGCTGACCCGGGTTCGGGTGGCTTGGCTGCTGGCGCTGGTGCCTGACCGATGTTCGGGGAGCGAGTCGTTGGGTGGGGTGGCTGAGACAGGTTAGGGTGGCTAGAGTGGCTAAAGTGGTCAGAGTGGCCGACCGAGGTTCGGTCTGCTGCCTGCTTGCTCGGTATCAGCAGCGGCTTCGGCCTACCTACTCAAGCCTACCGGTTGGTCTCGGCCGCCCTGACCGGCCCACGGACGCGAGCTACCCGGATTGGATCTTGACGGCCGCCGGCGGACGCAAGCCACCCAGGTTGGGGCTCGGCCGAGTCTTGGCGCCTCCCGAGGGGTGTCCATGGACATGTCCATATTTGAATGGACACCCCAACGGTAGTCGAAATTCCCCTAGAACGCCCCAAAATCAATCCACCGAGTTCTGGCACGATTCTCGTCAAGGGGGGCGTCATGAGCCACCCCCGCCAGATCGTCCCCGGAGCCACCTACCTCGTAACTCGTCGCACATTGCGGCGCTACTTCCTCTTGAGACCCGACGCCGAAGTCAACCAGATCCTCGTCTACGTCCTCGCCGTCTCTGCCGCTCGCTTCGGGGTACAGGTGCACGCCCTCTGCGCCATGTCGACGCATCTTCACGTCGTCTTGACAGATGTCGATGGTAGACTACCCAACTTCCTGCGTGTCTTTCATCGCCTTACCGCCCTCGGAATCAAGGCCTTGCGCAAATGGGAAGGTCCGGTTTGGGATCCGACCGCCACGAGCGCCGTCCGACTGCTAACGGACGCCGCCGTAGTCGAAAAAATCGCGTATGTCCTGGCGAACCCCGTATCCGCTGGCCTCGTTTGGCAGCCCGCGGCGTGGCCGGGCGCGAAGACGAGTGTCTCGGACATCGGTGCACAAGAGCTCCGAGCGAACCGCCCACCCTTCTACCTCGATCCGAAGAATCCTCAATGGCCCGAGCGGGCAACCTTGCCCATTTCGCTCCCACCGATGGCCGCGCCCAGGCAACGGCGAGATCTCCTCGCGAAGGTATCCGCGCAGCTCAAGAGCCAATTGGCCGATGCCCACGCGGCGCTTCGGCGGGAAGGTCGTCGCCTCCTTGGCGCCGAACGTGCGCTCTCCGTTTCGCCCGAGGAGCGCGCGACGAGCGCCGAGGATTTGCACGACCGAAATCCGACCTTCGCCACGGGCAGCCGGCAGGGTAGGTCGGTGCGTGATGCCGCCGTGCGCGCGCTGCGGACGTTTCGTGCGTCGTACCGCGTCGCACGGGAGCAGTGGCGGGTTGGAATTCGCGACGTGCTCTTCCCCTTCGGTACCTGGTGGATGCGGGTATTTCATGGTGCGTCTACGGAGCCCCGAGCGCCCAGCGGTTAGCATCGCAAGCTCTCCCGTTGGGCCCTAGCGCGACGGCGCGCGCGACGAGGGGGCCGCCGATGCGGCCATGTCGATGACCTCCCGGCAGTGCGTCTCCAGGGCCGAGAGATCGATCCACTGGAGGAACGACGAGAACGCAAAATAGGGTAGTAAGGTGTCCCAACGACGCAGCCAGCGCGGTCGGTGTTTGGGGCGATCGATGAGCCCCAGGCTCCGTAGCTTGACGAGGGCCGTGATATCGTCGAGGTCGATGCGTCCCGCCACGAGGAGCTCGGTTTCGTCACGAAAACCTGCGCGTACGAACACGTTGAGGAACGCCACGACGTGCATCAGTCCGGCAAGGTAGCAGGCGTCTTTCGTGAACGGAGCGCCGCCCTCGACCAGCCCCCCTCGGCAGATGCGCTGAGCGTCCAGGTAAGCTTCTCGGGGGCTCGCGCCGCGTTCGGTCAGGAAGCGGTACAGGTCGAGGAAGGAAGCCCCCTGCTCCGCCATGTCTACGAGCTTCACACGGAGGGCCAGCCGCTCGACCCGCGCGATGGTAAGGACACGGTTGTACAGCTCGGAGAACACCGCGAGACCCTCCTGGGTTCGCGTCGTGCGTGGCCCGCCCGAAGCCAGGAAGGGCGCGTGCTCTTGCAACGCGCCGTTCTGCGCGGTGAGGGCGTGGGTCTCCACTTCATGAAAGAAGAGCCCCTCCGCCTCTGTCCTGGAAAACTCCGCGTCGGGTCGAACCCGGACGCGTCTCATCCCAGCCAACACCTTGGCAGTGCAGCTCGGATCGAGGGCGATCTCGACCTCCATGGAGGGAGACATCCGGTCGATGCGCGTTCGCAGCGACTCCCCGAGATCCTCCCCGGACAAGGGCCGTTGCTCCGGATCTTCAGCTTCGTCGAAGCCATGCACGCGCAACCTGTCGAGCATGTGCTCGGCCAGGTCGAGGTTCGTGGTTGAGCCTTCGTAAAATGGCGTGCGCGCCCCCCCGTAGAGCTCCTTCGCTCGTTGATAGAGTCCAGGAGTGCCGGCGTCGAGCAGCATCTTATCCGACGCAATGTGGGAGGAGACCACCCGTCGCAGCCAGTGCGCCACGGGCTCGTCGCCGTCGATCGAGTTGTGGAGGTCGGTAAGCTCGCCAACGCGGCTGTATAGGCCGTCCCGATCGACCGCATAGGAGACTTCGGGCAAGACCCCTGCACCTGCCGCGAAAAAAGCCTCTTCGGTGGCCCTCGGCCAAGCAATGTCGTCGAGCAGACGCCCCCGCCTTTTTTGCTCCGCAAGGGCCCGGCTCACTCGGCTCAGAAGGGCTTCGGCGCGCTCGGCTTCCTGCATCGTCCAGCGTTACTTCACTCCAAAACCGGTCGACAAGCAAGGCCCTTCGATTCTTCTGCGAGGCGGGAATGGTCGGGATATTCGAGAGGTTCCCCCCGCAGCGTCGGCATCGAACAGACGCAACAGACGCAACCCGAGACAGTGACGGATAGGAGCTACGAATGAACCTCGACATTCGGTGGAAGGGCACAGATGCATCAACGTCGGTGAACGAGCAAGTGGAGCACCGAGCCACATTTGCTTTCGGACGCTTCTCCGACCGCATTCGGCGCGTGACCGTTCGCTTGGAAGACATGAACGCCATCAAAGGAGGTGTGGATAAGAAGTGCCTTGTCGAGGTTCGGGGGGCATTCGGGAGTCACACCTGCGAGGTTCGCGACACCGACATGGCGGTCGCAGCGGATCGGGCCCTCGCCGCGTCTTCGCGGGCCGTCGCGAAGGCCTTCCACCGCACGGGATCCCGAACCTCGACCCGCACGACCGTCCGCAGGTGGCCTGACCCGGAGGTGAACCACTGACCTCAGGCCGGCCGTCCGAACCCCGGACGACCCTGAGCCCGCCGCCCGAACCCGGAGGACCCATGGGGCCACCCTCTAGCCTGAGCCCGCCCGAACCCCGGTGGGCCGCCTCTAGCCTGAGC
>CAYLJT010000867.1:0-3458 GCA_964383995.1 uncultured Polyangiaceae bacterium | reverse complement strand
GTCGCTCCCCGCGTGACCCTTACCCGACCCGAGGCCACAAACCCAGACCCCCGATGCCGGCTGTCCTTGACCGCCCGACCCCGCGACGCCGGCCGGCTGACCATCGGAGCCGTTGCTGCCGTTGAGGTTGTTGCCCGCGCCGCCGCCGCCCCCGATGGAGATGTCGGAACCTCCACAGTCGTTGGCGGTGGGAGGCGCGCCCGGCACCTGCACATTGTTGGTGCACGCGTCTGCGCCGTTCTGACCCATGGCAGGTTGGGCCGGGGGCGTCGTCGGAGCGTCCGTTCCTTCCACGCCGTTTCCACCCATTCCAGCGTGCATTTCGCAGCGCAGGAAGGTCGCCGCCGCGCCCTCGATCCAGACCGCGACGCTCGACGAACCGGGCAGCGATGCGTCCGCCGCCTCGAACGCAATGTCCGAGACAACAAGCCCCGTGCCCGCGCTGGGGACGTGCAGCGCCTGCTCTTTGTCGGGGGCGGAGACGGTGGTCTTCGTGGCGGCCAACAACTGCCAGTCGTTGGTGCAGTCGAGGCCGCCATAGAGCGTGACTCCTCCTACCGTGATGGTAAGCGCTTCGGAGAACACCTCGGCGCAGGCGTAGATGCGCTTAGCGCCCGAGGCCCCGTTGATGGCCGCCTGCAAGCTGTTGAGCGGCGCGTCTTTCGTGCCTGGGGCGCCGCTCGCGCCCAGCGCGGCCGAGACAAACAGACCACAACCGCCATCGACGAGGCCGAGCGATGGCTCGCAGTTGCCGCCCCCGCTCCCGCCTGTGCCCCCCGCTCCGACTTCGCCGCCAGCCCCGCCGATCTCACCCCCTGCGCCCCCCGAACCGCTCTGCCCTCCGCCCCCCTGCGCTGCGAAGGGCCCGCAGTGATTGCCCGGATTGGACGCGCAATCTTCGGTGGAATCGACGCAGGCAGCGCCCAGCGCCAAGCACGTCAGCCCAAAGGCGAGACCCACAGCGAAAGTCGAGTTTTTCATGGGGAAATGCGCCCCGGGGGCGGTTTGCGCACCACGCCGTCCGACGCGGCTTCTCGCTCGTAAGCCGGTGCTTTGCGAGCGATGTGCTCATCAAAAGTGAGCCCGCGCCCCCGTGTCTCGGAGGCCCCCACCGACCTCCCCTTTTTGCTAGAACTGGCTGGAACGCTGGTTCGATTCGCCGAGGGTCACCGAGGTCGGCAAGGTGAACGTGATGCGCGTGCCCAGGTCTTCGGTGGAGCTGACCCACATTCGTCCGCCCAGGTGATGGGCGCATTGGGCCGCAATGGAAAGCCCGATCCCGCTCGATTTGTGGCCCCTCTTGGAGCGCTCGCCGCGCACGTACGGGGCGAACACCTCGGGCAGCAGGTCGGGGGCGATGGGGTCGCCGTAGTTGACGATGCTGACCTCCACGAACGGTAGGCCGTCCTCGGGGACCAGGGGCGGAATCCGGCGAAAGAGGAAGTCGCGGCGAGGAGCGATGAAGCGCACGGTCGCGGGGGGCTGGTCGTCGTCGCGCAGGGCGAGCTCGACGTTGACCGACGTGCCTCGCGGCGCGTGCTTGATGGCGTTGAAGATCAGGTTGTCCACCACGATGGACAGCTCGTCGGAGATCGTCTCGATGGCAGGAAGGCCGCTTGGCGCCGAGATGACGAAATCGACGCCGTGCTTCTGCGCGACCGAAAACAGGGCGCGGAGCTGCTCATCGAGGAAGGCGCGCACGTCGACCCGCTCGGTCTGTGGGCTCGGCGCGCCGACGTCGAGGCGCGATAGCTCCAGTGTGGAGTCGATGATGCGCACCATACGACCCGCGCTGGCCAAGATGTCGCCCAACATGCCGTTGGTCTCTTCGCCGGGGACCTTGCGATCGCGCAGCATGTTGGCGTTCGCAATCACGACACCGAGGGGCGTTCGTAGGTGGTGGACGAGCTCGGCCAGGAGCTGCGCACGGTAGCGCTGCTCTTGAAATAGCTCGGCGTTCTCGACCGCCGTGGAGACCATGCGCGCCAGGGCATCGAACAGCTCTTCGTGCTCGTCGACGTCGGTTCGTGGATGAAGCGTGCTGTCGACGTAGAGCAGCCCTCGCACCCGCCCTTGAACGAAGAGAGGCGCGGCCACCACGAGCTTCAACCCGGCTTGCCTCACGGTCGCAAAGGGATTCGCGCCGGTCTCGGCCAGCGGGTCGCCGATCACGACGCGCTCTTTTTCGCGCACGACCTTGGCCAACACGCTTTGACTGACCGGCAGAGGCGAGCCCGGACCCTCCCATTCCATGCCGTGCAAAACCACCCGATCGGGTTGGCCGGCGTCGTCGAACGTCGCGCAGAGCGCCCGTTCTGCGTCGAGCAATTGGGCTACGCGGTGGATGACCAGGCGCAACAACGGCTCGATGTCCAACGTGGAGCCGAGCTCCCGAGCAACGTCAACCAGAATTCGGGCGACACGATCGCTGGGCTCACTCATGGGTGCGCGCTCGGGGCTCAGGGAATGGAAATCGTGGGTGCACTTGCGTTGGAGCAACCGGTCGCTTGCAGCTCATCCGGACCGGACCCGGCGGCGCCTTTCACGAGCGCCGTGCATGTGTGTTTCGTTACGCTCTTATCACCAAACTTGTCCTGCGTGGAATCGACCGTCACGAGCACCTGCCCTGCGCCCGTCTCGATGGTCACCGTGATGGGGTCGCCCTCGGTCGTCGTGCGAGTCACCGCCAGCTTGGCCGCTTCCCCCTTTTGGAAAGCCTCGTAGATGCACTTGCGCAGGGCCGAATCGGCGGGCTGAATGCCCTTGCGCTGCTCATGACCGCAGTCCTTGACGGCGCTCGGTGCGGCGGTGGGAGCCGCGGTCGGCGTTGCGGTGGGCGTCGCGGCCTTCGCGTCGGACGCGGCCGTGGTTGCGGGGGTCGCGGCCGGGTCGGGCGAGGCCGGCTCCACGTTGACGGAACATGCCGCGATCGGAAACAGCAACGTAAGAGCGACGACGGAAATGGTGCGAGCCATATTTTCTCATAGCACGCCTTTACGCGCGCAACGCGCACCTCCTCACCGCGCGAAGGGCGCGGTACGGAGCCGAAGGGTCCCCGAAGGCCGCGCCCGCGGTTCACGCCACGCGACGTCCCGGAGGGCGCTCCCTTCGAGGACCTTGACAACCCCGCTGCGCCCCGCGAGCCTCCCAGCGTGTGGCCTTTTTCTAAGCAGGTCTCGCTGCTGATGCTATCGGCATCGTCGGCGCTCGCGCCGTTTCAGTGCGCCCACGAGGCGGAACCGGACTACGCCATCGAAGAGACGCCGGGCGACGCGCTGTGGACCCTCGCCGAGGAGCAAAAGGCCCGGGGCGATAGCGCGGCCCGGCAGCAGACCCTCGAGTTCTTGGTGCGCCGCTACCCCAACAGCCGCTTTGCGGAGATGGCCAAAGAAGAGCTTGGCCAACGCTCCGAGTGAGCTTCCCTGCACCGACCTGGGTCATCGTGACCGAGAGGACGG
>CAYLJT010000866.1:0-3471 GCA_964383995.1 uncultured Polyangiaceae bacterium | reverse complement strand
GGTAGGCAGGAAGCCGATCTCACCACCTACTCCCCAATGATCTTGATGAGCACGCGCTTCGGCCGCCTCCCGTCGAACTCGCCGTAGAAGATCTGCTCCCAAGGGCCAAAGTCGAGCTTTCCTTCGGTGATCGCGACGACCACCTCGCGACCCATGATTTGCCGTTTGTGGTGCGCGTCGCCGTTGTCCTCTCCGGTACGGTTGTGGTGGTAGCGCGCCGGGCTCGCGTCAAAGGGCGCGAGCTGTTCCAGCCAGCGTTTGTAGTCGGCGTGGAGGCCTGGCTCGTCGTCGTTGATGAACACGCTGGCCGTGATGTGCATGGCGTTGACCAGACACAAGCCCTCGCGCACATGGCTTGCGGCGACGGCTTTCTCGACGTCGTGCGTGATGTTGACGAAGTCCATGCGGGCCGGGACGTTCATCGTCAGAACAACGCGGTGAGACTTCGTGGACAGACCCTCGGGAGGCTAGAGGCAGAGAATTTTTGCGACAAAGCCCGCCGACTTGGCGTTGACGTCGGTGACTGACCAACTGATAAGCACCGAGTCGCCCGCGGGTGAGCCCACCATGCTCAATTGACCTTGAAATTGTCCAAAGAAGGGTATTTCCACCTGCCCGACGTTGAAGCCTTCCGGTGTGACGAGGGCGAGCACGACGCGCTCTTCGGCCTGCCAACCCACCAGCACGTCACCCCGAAAGGAGGCCAGGCCGATCGTGCTTCCGAACGAGGAAGGGAAGGATAAATTGGTAATGTCAAACGCACCGGCCACGAGCTTGCCCGCGGCGTCGATGCGCGCCACGTACGTTGATGCGTATTGGTCGGCGGTTGTCCAGCCAACCCACGCACCGTCCGGCCGCTCGGCCATCGCTACTGCGCCAAACGAGGTGCCGCCAAACAGCGTTTCGGTGTTTTCGAGGAGCGCCCCTGCCGCGTTGAGCCTGGAGATCTGCAGCACGCTGGGGGGGCCGATCTGGTCCAGGTCGCAAGGCCCGATGGCCTGCGAGGTGGCGGACGCCATGAGCCACTCGGAGCCAGCAGACACGACATCGGCGAGCACGTTCGGAAAGCCGCAGCCCAAGACTTGAGGTCCCTTGTAGTACACCCCCGCCGGCCCAACGCCCACGGTGCCCGCCGCCAGCCCGACCACGTCGTTGTCGATGGGAAACTCGAAGAGCGCCAAGGCATCGACGGGGCCCCCGGCGACGGCCAATCCGCGCCCGTTGTCGAAGCTACCGTACACCGCCACCGAGCCCCAAAAGTCGGTGTCGGCCGGTCCGGCGGAGAAGTTGACCGACGCCGATCGGGCCAGGATTCCCACGTTGTTTCCGTTCAGTCCGGTGGCGAAGATGGGCCCGTCGGTGGACAAGGCCGTTCCATGTCCGCCCAGGATCAGGCCGTCTGCCGGCCAATCGCTCCATGGGAAGAACGACGTATGCCGCACGCCGTACAACACCGGGCTGGGGTTGGTCCCATACGCCACCAAGACCCGTTGTCGGTCGTCGCTGGCGTAGGCCAGGGTAGTCCAATTGGGCATCTCGCCCACAGCCTCTTTGACCTGCGCGATAGGCGTCACGAGGGTCAGTTGGCAGTCCATGGGCAGGCCGCCGCCGCCCCCCACCGAGCTGGAGGTGGTGGTAGGTCCCGCGCCGGTTCCGCTTGACGCGGACGCGCCGCCCACCCCGGAGGCGCCCGAGCTAGCGTCGCCGACCCCCGCGCCCGACCCGCCCTCGCCGAGGGAGAGTCCGCTCCGCGCCCCGCAGGCGGTGAGCCCCATCAGCATCAAGAGGTTCAGGATCGTGCGCATGTCAGGTCCAGGCTGTCCAGCGTTCTTCGACGCGCTTGGCCCGGCCGTCCGAGACAAGCTTGATCAGGTGGGCCTCCAACGCCATACGCGCGATGGGCCAGGCCAACGGCGAAGTGTCGGCGTAGGCAATCGGCACCAGGGAAGCCGCGTCGGCGCCACCTTCACCGGCCTCGCGGAGCGCGGAGAACACCTTCTCTTCGCGCGCCAAACGGTGCTTCACGTAGTAGCGAAAGAGCTCTGTCGGAGCGTCGATCGGATCGCCGTGGGCGGGCAGGGCGATCCGCGCTTCGAGGCCCGCGAGGCGCTCGATTTGCCGGATGTACTCGGCCATATCGCCGTCTGTCGGCTCCACCAAGATGGTCCCCTCACTGGCCACCATGTCGCCGACGACAACGACCTTCAAGGTCTCCTCCAACAGGCACAAATGCCCCGGCGCATGCCCCGGCGTGTGCAAAACCTTCCAGCGCTGCACCGACGGACCTTCCAGGTCAATCACGTCGCCGTCGGCGAAGCGTTTTTCGATGGCAAGGTTGGGCAGACGCGCAGCGGTCGCCGCGTGCGCGAAGAGGGGCAGGCCGAGCGCTTGGGAGAAGTGTGCCGCACCTCCGACGTGGTCCGCGTGATGGTGCGTCAAGAAGATGCCTATCAGCCGTCGCCCCGACGAGACCAGCCCCTCGGCCCAAGCGAGCCAGTCGCGCTGTTCGTCTTCGTAGGGCGTCGCGGGCTCGACGAGCAAGACGTCTCGCTCGCCGAGCGCGTAGCTTTGGGTGTGCGTGGCCGGCGGAAGGGTGGGCGTCCGCGCCGCAAAGCGCTCCACGCCACGGGTCACCGGCCGCGGCCTAATCACCGTTCGATCACCACCGCGAGGGCCTCGCCGCCGCCGATGCACAGCGTCGCCAGACCGCGCTTTTTGCCCTGATCTTTCATAGTGTGCAGCAGCGTGACCAACAGCCGGGCGCCGGTCGCGCCGATGGGGTGACCAATGGCCACCGCGCCACCGCGCACATTGACCTTCTGCGCGTCGAGGTTGCACAGTTGATTGACCGCCATGGTGACCACCGCGAAGGCCTCATTGATTTCGTAGAGGTCGACAGCATCGGTGGTGATGCCCATCTTGGCAACGGTGTTCTTGATCGCGAGCGCGGGAGCGGTGGTGAACCACTCCGGGGCCTGGGCCGCGCCACCGTAGCCCGTAATGCGAGCCAAGGGCTCCAAACCATGCTCTTTGACGGCCTTCTCACTGGCCAGCACGAGGCTAGCGGCACCGTCGTTGATCGAAGAAGCGTTGGCGGCCGTGATCGATCCGTCTTTTTGGAAAGCCGGCTTGAGAGAAGCAAACTTCTCTGGACGGCCCGCGGGCGGGCCCTCATCGAGCTTGACAACGACTGCGTCGCCCTTCTTTTGGGGCACCTCGACCGGCGTGATTTCGGCGTCGAACAGGCCCTCTTTTTGCGCCGACAGTGCGCGCCGAAAGCTCTCTTTGGCAAACTCGTCTTGGGCCTCGCGGCTGAACTTGAGCTCGCGCGCGCAGAGCTCGCCGGCATTGCCCATATGGAAGTTGCTATAGGGGTCCCAGAGGCCGTCGAAGATCATGCCATCGACCATTTTGCCATCGCCCATGCGGTAGCCGCCCCGCGCCTGGGTCAGATAATAAGGCACGTTCGAC
>CAYLJT010000865.1:0-3480 GCA_964383995.1 uncultured Polyangiaceae bacterium | reverse complement strand
ACAACGGCGATGGAAAGTTTAGCGCTGTCTCGGACACGCTGCTCGACACGCAGGCATTGGTCGGCGGTGCGGCGACCTTCAGCGCGAACGGCATGGTGTCGGTTGGATCTCTCCAGAGCGAGGTGCTCTTCGTGAGCTTCGACCTTGCCGCCGGCGCGGCCGCAGGCGACACCTTCGGCAGCGCCATCGTCTCGCCGAGCATGGACGTCGTGTTCGCGGGCAACGTGGCCGTCTCCGCGATCAATCCTCCCATCGAAGGGCCGGCCCTACCGGTGGCGGGCGCCTTCAACGGACTTCCGTTCTACGACGACTTCAGCAGCGTCGCGCCCAACCGCAGCGCGCAGGGTGCGGCCGGTGGCATCTTCCCAACGGCTCCTGGGGTCGGAACGACCATCAACCTGAGCGCGCCGACCACCGCGGACGCGCTGATTCAGGTTCTGCCCAACGTGAGCACGCTGTTTCCCCAGGAGGGCACCGGGCTCGGCGCCATCAGCTTCCCGAACGGCAGGGCGACGGGCGGTATCGACTACCTCTTCGATCTCTCCGCCTACACCGCATCCGAGCCTCTTTGGCTGTCGTTCTCTTACAGCGACGCGGGCGAGGAGGACGACACGGCGGATCAGGTGTTCGTGTCCCTCGACGGCGGTGCGAGCTGGCTCGCGTCGATCTACGATTTCGACTGGACGTTGACCAGCATCGCAGGCGGCTGGTTGGAGAAGACCGTGGACCTGAGCGCGATGCTCACGTCCTATGGGGCTGACTACACGAGCCAGGTGATGATTCGGTTTCAAGCCTCGGACGACTCCAGCATCTCTGCGGACGGGCTGTTGATTGATCGGGTGTTCCTTGGTTTGCCGATGGAGCTCGAAGTGGACCGCATCGCAGGGATGCCGCTTGCCACAGGGGCGACGGACGACCTCGGGACGTTGCCCGTGATTGGCCAGAGCTTCACCTACAACCTCAGCAACATTGGCCATCTGCCGCTCACGGTCGACGTCGCGAGCATGACCATCACCAATGTCATGAACGCCGCCAATGTCTCGGTCACGCCGCCCGCCTCGGGTCAGATCGATCCCCAGGCCATGGCCATGGCCCAGGTCGACTTCACGCCGGGGCTCGGTGCCTTCAGCTTCGATCTGGTGTTCGACGCGGACGATCCGCGCCTCATGGGCAACAGCTACACGCTGACCATCTCGGGCATCGGCGGCCCGGCGGACTGCTCGGTCCCGGGCGTGCAGGACGGCACCTATTGCGACGACAACGATGCTTGCACCCAATTGGATGTTTGCCTCGCGGGGGCGTGCTTGGGCATGAACCCCGTCGTCTGCCCCTCCACGGACCAGTGCAACTTCGGCTCGTGCGATCCCGCCACCGGGGCTTGCTCGACACCGAACGTGGTCGACGGCACCGCTTGCGACGACGGCGACCTGTGCACGCAGACGGACACCTGCCAAGCCGGCGCCTGTGTCGGCGATAACCCCGTGGTGTGCACCGCCCTCGACCAATGCCACGTGCCTGGTGTGTGCGATTCGAGCACGGGCGTCTGCGACGATCCGGAAGAGGTCGACGGCACCGACTGCGACGACGGCGATCTCTGCACCCAGACCGACAGTTGCCAGGCGGGTCTATGCGTAGGCGATAGCCCCGTGGTGTGCATGGCCCTCGACGCCTGCCACGTGGCGGGTGTGTGCGATCCGACCACGGGTGTGTGCGACGATCCGAACGGCGAAGATGGCACCGCCTGCGACGACGGCGATCTGTGCACCCAGGTCGACGCCTGCGAGGGCGGCATTTGCTTGGGCGGCGATCCTGTCACCTGCGATGCGCTCGACTCTTGCCACGACGTCGGTACCTGCGATCCGACCACGGGTGTGTGCGACGACCCGGAGCTTGCGGACGGAACCGTCTGCGAAGATGGAACCTGTCAAGGTGGCGACTGCGTTCCTGACGCTACCGGCTCGGGCGGCGCGGGCGGCACCGGCGCCGGTGGTGGCGGTACCGAGACGAGCAGCACAAGCTCGGGCGCTGGTGGTAACGCCGATGGTGGCGTATCCCCGGGCGGCGACGGCTGCAGTTGCAGTCTGCCCGGCGAGACCGAGCAGGATGACCGCCGCGGCGTGTTGGCGCTGGCCCTCGTGGGCCTCGTCTTCCTGCGCCGCCGACGCGCTCCGTAACCTCGTCCTCCATGTGCGCGGCGGCACGCCCGTGCCGCCGCATTCCCCCCAAAGTCAAGATACCCTGCGTACGCCCGAGATCCTGCGTACGCCTTGACGTTGCCGTCAGGCCCGGTAGAGTCGCGCCCGGAGAGCCTGCTCGTCCATGCGTTTTCCGTTTCCCTCCTTGCCCCGCGGCTGGTACGCCCTCGGCTGCTCCGACGACCTTCCCGCCGGTGCGGTCCGCCCCCTTCGCCGTTTTGGTCGAGAGCTGGCCCTGTTCCGCACGGAATCGGGCACGTTGGGGGTCCTGGAAGGTCACTGTCCTCACCTCGGCGCGCACCTTGGTCGAGGCCGTGTCTGCGGTGAGAACCTGGTTTGTCCGTTTCACGCCATCGGCTTCGATCCGACGGGCCGCTGCGGCGTCTTGCCGACCGTCTACCGTGAAAAACCTCCCGCGCGGCTCGTCGCCGGAGCGCTCAGCACGTGCGAGGTGGACGGCTTCATCATGGCCTGGTTCGACCCTTCGGGCGCCCCACCCACTTGGCGTCCGGAGGGTCGTCACGACGCCTCTTTTCGGCCCCTTCGCACGCGCTCCTGGACGGTGGCTACCCATCCCCAGGAGACCGGCGAGGGCAGCGTCGATCTGACCCACTTGCAGCACGTGCACCGTTACATTTCTGCTGCACCGCTGGGCGAGCCCCGTGTCGCCGGGCACCGCTTCGAGGTCGATTACAGCATCCGTCGCCGCGCGGAGCGCGGCATGCGCGCAGAGCACTTCGACATGGTGCTGCACATCGAGCTGTCGGCCCTCGGCTTCTCCACGGTGCTCGTGGAAATGCCCGAGCTTGGGCTGAAGCATCGCATCTGGGTGCTCGCCACGCCCATCGACGACGAGCACATCGACTACCGCGTCGCCTTCTCCATGGCTCCTGTGCAAAGTCCGGAGCGTTTGCACCCTTCCCTGCGCTTTCTCCGGTCGGAGCACGCGACACGTCTGCTCGAGCACTTCGCCTTTCGCGCCTTCATCGAGGACGTCGAGCTCGACTTTCCGATTTGGGAGAACAAGGCCTACCTGGAGCGACCGGTGCTCCTGTCCGGGGACGGCCCCGTGGGTAGATACCGCAAGTGGGCGCGGCAGTTCTACGAGGCCGACGCCGCCGCGTCGCGCGCGAGCCCCGAGCGTCGCGCGAACCAGCCCGGCACCACCACGGCCAGCGCGCCCAACCCACCCCCCACCCCCGAGGCCCAAAACACGGCCGCGTTCGGCCCAAGCGACGGCATCCGACCCAAAACGTAGATCGCCCCCACCGTCCAGACGCTCGCC
>CAYLJT010000864.1:0-3481 GCA_964383995.1 uncultured Polyangiaceae bacterium | reverse complement strand
CCGCGGCTCCCGCACAGGATGAGCGCGCCAAAGGCGCCGGCCGTCGAGAGCGTGTACGTGAGGAGGTAGAAAAGGACGCTGGCCTGCGCGTCTTCCGCCAGGCGCACGGTGGCCGCGACGGCCACGAGGATGTAGCCCGCGTGGGCGATGCTCGAATAGGCGAGCATGCGCTTGACCGACTCTTGCCGGCCCGCGGTGAAGTTGGCGACGGTCATCGTGAGCACCGCGAGCGTGGCCACGAGGGGAGGCCAGCCGGAGGCCCAAGAGCGCATGCCCTCGTCGCCGAGGGCGATGAGCAGGACGCGCAGCATGGTCGCGAAGGCTGCGCTCTTGACGGCGATCGACATGAAGGCCGTGCCCGGCGTGGGGGCGCCTTCGTAGGCGTCGGGGGCCCACATGTGGAAAGGCACGGCGCTCACTTTGAACGCGAGGCCTACGATCACGAGCACCGAGGCGACGAGAATGAGGCCCGTGCCCTCGCCGGAGATGGCGGCCTTGGAGACCGCGACGCCGATGCCCGCGAGGTCGGTGTGGCCCGACGCGCCGTACAGCAACGCGCCTCCGTAGAGCAGCAGCGCCGCCGCGAAAGAGCCGAGCAGGAAGTACTTCACGGCGGCCTCGGTGGAGCGCGGCGATGCACGGCGGAAGCCCGTCATCGCGTAGACACCGAGGGACATCGTCTCGAGGCCGATGAAGAGCGAGAGCAGATCACCCGCGCTGGCGAGCACCATGGCGCCCACCGTCGAGAACGTGATGAGCGGGTAGAACTCGCCGCGGTCCAGCCGATGCTCGGGCAGATATCCCCCCGCGAGGAGCGCCGTCAGCGCGCCGCCGAGGCAGAGCACGAAGCAGAAGAAGAGCGAGAAACGATCGACGAGCAGGTACGGCGCGACGGTCTCTCGACCCGGCAGGTTCTCGGGGCCCACCAGCCAGAGCGCCCCGCAAAACGCGGCCCCTGCGGCCAACGTGATGGTGGTGCCGAGGGCCATGTCGGACGAGGGGCCCCGCCGCCGATCGTCCCCCTCTTCGACGCGATCCCGCTTTCGGCCGAGGGCCTCGGCGAGCATGAGCAACACACCGCCTAGGGAGACGATGAGGATGGGGGCAAGGGCGAGGATGATATCCATGGCTCGGATCGTTTGAGGTGCAATCATTCGCCGGGGCGATTTGTATCCATGGCCGTCTCGTCCGAGCCGGCCCCCTCGCCTACCTTGGGAGCACCCTTCAAGAAGGCTGGATTGAACGAGTCCATCGGCAACAGCTTGGCGCCGTGCTCGTCGGAGAACAGCACCGCCTGCCCGGACACGAACTTGAACTGTTCGTAGGTGAGGCTCACCGAGTCCTTCATGCGGTCGATGAAGACCGACGGGAAAAACCCGATGACGAAGATCATCGCCACCAGCGGCGCGAGGGCCACGCTCTCACGCACCGTGAGATCGTTGAGGTGCTTGTTCTTGGGGTTCTTGAGCGGCCCGAAGAACACCTTCTGCACCACGCTCAACATGTAGATGGCGGCCAAAATCACGCCCATCGCCGCGCCCACGGTGTGGATGCCGGCGAAGGTGCCGAGGCGCTCGGAGACGTAGGTGCCCATGATGATCATGAACTCGCCGACGAAGCCGTTCGTGCCGGGGACGCCGATGGAGGAGAACGTCACGATCAGGAACACCGCGGTGTAGATCGGCATCACCTTGGCGATGCCGCCGTACTCGTCGACCTTGCGCGTGTGACGGCGGTCGTAGATGACGCCCACGAGGAGGAACAGCGCGCCGGTCGAAATGCCGTGGTTGACCATTTGCAGCACGGCGCCTTGCATGCCCGAAGGCGTGGCTCCGAAGAGGCCGAGCATGACGTAGCCGAGGTGGGCCACGGAGGAGTAGGCGACGAGGCGTTTGATGTCGTCTTGCTTCCACGCGACGAGGGCGCCGTAGATCACGCCACCGAGGATGGCGACCCCCGCGAGGTTCGCCGCGTAGCTCGACGCGGGCCCCGGGAAGAGGCCCATCGAGAAGCGCAGGTAGGCGTAGGTGCCGAGCTTGAGCATGACGGCCGCGAGGATCACGCTGCCGCCGGTAGGCGCCTGCACGTGCGCGTCGGGCAACCAGGTGTGCACCGGCCACATCGGCACCTTGATGAAAAACGCGATGGAAAAGGCCCAGAAACAAAGGGCCTGGGCGGGCCTGGAGAGCACCACCTGGCTGAGCGCGAGGTAGTCCCACGACCACGTGCCCGTGAGCTTTTGATGGGTCCACACGAGGTAGACCATGGCCGCCAGCATCAGCATCGAGCCCGCCATCGTGTAGATGAAGAACTTGATCGCGGCCTTGATGCGGTCCTGCCCGCCCCACACGCCGATCATGACGTACATGGGCACGAGCATCAGCTCCCAGAACAAGTAGAACAGGAACAGGTCGAGGGCGACGAACGCGCCGAGCATGGCGCCCTGCAAGAGCAACAGGGCAATGCAAAGCTCTTTGATGCGCGTCTTGATCGAGCCAAACGACGCGTACGCCGCGATGGGCGTGATGAACGTCGTGAGCAAAATCAGCCACAGGCTGATGCCGTCGACGGCGACGTGCCAACGAATGCCGAGCGACGGGATCCAGGGCACGATGTGCTGGTAGTGCCAGCCGGCTGTCATCGGCGTCGAGAGCAGGCTGAGCGAAGCCACGAACGAGACGCCGAGGATGGCGTACGTGAAGCCGCGCAGCGTCGAGAGCAGCTGCCGCGGGATGAAGATCGTGATCGCTGCGCCGAGGATCGGCAGGGCGATCAAAAGATCGAGCAGGTAAGGCCACTCTTCGGGCGCCGCTGCGTTGGCGGGGGCGGCGCTCGCTGCGGGCCACAAGCCTTGCACGAAGGCCACCGCCAACGCGGCGACCAGGCCCAAACCAAAGCGTTCGCGGAGGCTCGGACGCTTGGGCACCACGGCGCCCAAGATGCCCGCCAGAATCGGGGCCCAGTACCCCGCCAATACGCCGAGCGGGCTCATTGCACGGTCCCCGGTTGAATGAGATTGGGAATGTCGGCGCCCTGGATCACGGCCTTGCCGTCGGGCCCGAACTCAATGGGGATGGCGCGCGAGCCGCTGCCCCCCGAAGGCTTCGGTCGGAACACCGTAAATTGCTCGGTTCCCTCGCGACCAAAGGCGTTTTTTACGTGCAGCGTGACGCTCTTTTCCTGGCCCGGATCGAGCTTGACGACGAGCTTGCTCGCCGAGGTCGAGAACTCGGGCTTGGCGTCGATGCCCTCGCCCTCCCAGCGGTAGGCGTAGCCAAAGCCGGGCGCCGCTTGCACGGTGACCTGACCCGACGCGCGGAGCTGCGAGTCGTCGAGCGTGGCGGTGGCGCTCGGGCTGATGAAGAACCAGCCGACGCCCGCCATGCCGAGCACCATCGACGCGCTGTAGACCTGCACGCGGCCCGTCTGGAACGCGCGCAAGACGGTGCCGATGAAGCTTGCCAAGAGGGCCGTGAGCTTG
>CAYLJT010000863.1:0-3482 GCA_964383995.1 uncultured Polyangiaceae bacterium | reverse complement strand
AGATCGTCGTTGAGCGAGCCGTCTTTGGCTTGGAAGTACAGCTTGAAGTTCAGCTCGATGCCGAGGTCGCGGGCGTGTCCGGGCGTCTGCACGAACTCGCTCGCGCGGCTCCAGATGACGGCCGCGCCGCCGCCGAGCTTCTGACCGCTCTTGTCGCGGGTGAAGTCGTACTCCACGCCAGGTCGGAAGTAGTAGGCGCCCTGAACGCGCTGCAAAATGTGCCGAAACATGATCAGGTCCACGCGGTAGTCCGGGTGGAAACGGAAGGTGGAAAACGTGCGATCGGCGGTGCGCTGGGGTTGCAGGCCTTCCCCTTGCGGCGCCAGGGAGTCAACGTCGTCGTCCCCGGAGGCGTAGCCAAAACCAAAGCTTACCCGCAGCTTGTCTTGCAAGGCGCGGTACTCGGTCTGCGTGGCCAAGCCGAACTGACGGATCTTCCAACCCGGGTCGTTGGCGTCGGTCGGGTTGACGTAGTCGGAGCCCTCGCCGCCGGTGCGGCTGGTGTTCGCGAGCGAGCCCCAAATCATGGCGGCTTCCGCCTCGAAGCGGAATTTGTCGTACAGGAACTGGACCCACAAATCGGGGATGAACGCCTCCGCGCCGCGGTGCACGTAGCCGCTGCGGACGTTGTCGGCGGACTGGTTGATGCTCGCCGCGGTGGTGGGATCGGAGCTGTCGTTGGCAAGCAGTTGATTGCGGTAGACGAAGTAACCGCCGCCATTGAGGACCCAGTCGTTCTTCGAGAGCTTGAGCTTCTGGAGGTCGGGGTTCGTGCGGTGCACGGCGACGAAGACGTATTGGTTGACATCGTCTTCTTCGCCGAGGTCGTAGGGCTGACCTTGCTGTTCGTTCAAGGTGGCGCTCGTCGCGCCTTCGTTCGCGAAGTCCCAGGCGGCCGCGAAGTACAGGTCGTATTTCTTGATGCCAGTGACCAACATCAGGCGGTCGGAGGTCGACTGGTAGTCCGAGTCAAAGCCATCTCCGCCGTTGGCCAACATGCCAAGGCCCCAGTGGCTCGGCATGCGACCGAAGCGCAAGAGGCCGACGGGGGTGAGATATTCGCCCCAGACTCGCTTGACCAAAATCGAGTCTTTGGTGCTGTTGTATCCGCCGCTCGGCGCCCACTGCGTCGACGCGAAGGCGCCCGTCGGCGAATAGCCACCTCGGGCGACCACGGTGTAGCCCGCGCCCGGTTGATTGGCATAACCCTCGGGCGTCGAGCCGAGCACCACGTTGTCGAGCATGTCAATCTGCGACAAAATGCGCAGGTTGTCGCTGATGTGAATTTCGGGGCTCAAGCGGAAGCGCATGTTCGCGCCCGCGTTCGTGTTGTTGTCGCAGGCTTCGGGGTGCTGAGGGTCGGCGCCGCAGAGCTGAATTTGCTGAAGGTTCCCCGCGGTGTCGATGTATTGGCGGTCCGGCGGTTGGGGCCAAAGCTCACGGCCCGCGGTGTCGCCACGATCGAGCGCGAATTGATGAAAGAGCTCGGCGCGCACGCGGTAGTAGCCGTGCAATTCGATGGTGGGCCGTGCGTGGCTCCACCAGTCTTCGGCGTAAACGTCGCTCGGCCGCGCGCCGACGTCGGCCTTGGTGGAGACGGGCCGCTCTTCGGGCTTGCCCTGCGCCAGCAGCGCAGCGGCGTCCTTGTCCGGATCGGGCGTCGCCACCGCCTTTTGCGGCGGAGGTGCCGCGGGGGGCGGCATCAACGGCGCCGGCGCGGTGGGCGGCGGTGCGTCGCTGGCGCCCGCCGTGCCCCCCTGGGTCGCGCCTTCGGCGGGCTTCGCACCGTCTTTCGGCGCCTCGGCGGGCTTCGCACCGTCTTTCGGCGCCTCGGCGGCGGCCGGTTGCTCGTCGTAGGGGTTCGTCGGAGCAGGCGTTTGGGGCTTCGGGCCGGGCTTCGCGGGGGCCTTGGGGGCGGTCTTATCGGGCCCCTCGGGAGCCGGTACGCCCTTTGGCGCGGGCGGCGCGGGGGGCGTGGCCGGCGCGGATTGCGCGTAGGCGAGGGGGCCAAAAGCCAGCGTCGCGGCGGCGCCGATGAGGGTTGCCGCGGACCGAAGTTTCCAAGAGCGGATCGTGCGCATGGGCATGTTCGCGCGGAAAGGGCGCGCGCCGGGCGATGTCTCACGCTCCCGAGGTGTGGTCAATGCCGGAGCGGCCGAACCCGCTCGAGGGCGCCGTGTTGTCCCCCCTCGGCACAGAAGGCGTTGCACTTGTCGCGCGGCTCTTCTATTCGTCCAAAACGGCTTCGGCGGGGTATTCGCCGACTGAAATTACGAGGATCCATGAGGACCGGCACGACCCCTCGCGTCTTCTTTCCCACCGCCTTGACGGCGCTTTTGCTGCTCGCTTCGGGCGCGGCGTCGGCGCAGCAGGAGGGCGAGTTCTCCGCCCAGCGCTTCGAGCCCGCCCCGGGCTCGAAGAACTATTTCTCCGTAGAAGGCGCGCGCGTCGACGGACAGTGGGGTTGGACCGCGGGGGTCGCGTTCAACTACGCGAGCAAACCGTTCATCGTGCAGAGCTGCCTCGCCGTCGACAACTGCGACGAGGCCAACGCGATTCAAAAGAACGACACGACGGTCATCGACGACTTCTTCACGTGGGACGTTCTGGCGTCGCTCACCCCCATGCCGCGCCTCCAGATTGGTTTGCGCGTTCCCCTCTCCTACGTCAACGGCGCGGGCGTCGACCCCGCCACGGGCGGCCCCGTTTCGGGCGGTTTGTCCGGCTTTGGCGTCGGTGATCCCACCCTTGAAGGCAAGGTGCGTCTGTGGGGCGCCCCCACCGATCCCTACGTCGTGGGCGCGGCCCTCGATGTCGCGGGCCCCGTGGGGCACGCCACCGCCGACGGCAAGTACATCGGCAACGACACCCCCGTCACGGTCGGTCTGCGCGGCATCTTCGACGGGCACAGCGGGCCCATCTCGTTTGCCCTCAACCTGCGCGGCATCTATCGCAAAGACGCAACCATCGGCAGCACCACCATCGGTCCCGAGTTTCGCTACGGCGTCGCCGCGGGCTACGAAGTGAGCCCGATTTTTCGGCTCATTGGCGAGGGTTTCGGCAGCACGCGCTTCACCGCGCAAAACGGTACGAACTCGCTCGAAGCCCTCGGCGGCTTTCAAGTCCAGCCCCTTCAGAGCGTGCTCGTCGTGACGCTCGGCGGAGGCGCGGGCATCACGAAGGGCGTGGGCGTGCCCGCCTGGCGCGGCATCGCGATGGTGGGGTTCGTCAACGAAGTCGGCGATCAAGATGGCGACGGCCTCGACGACAAGACCGATCTTTGTCCGACGATCGCCGAAGACATGGACAACTGGGAGGACACCGACGGCTGCCCCGAGGACGACAACGACAAGGATCGCATCCTCGACAAAGACGACAAATGTCCGAACCAGCCCGAGGTCATCAACGGCCTCGATGACACCGATGGCTGCCCCGACGAGATCGCCGATCGCGATGGCGACGCCATCGCCGACAACGAGGAC
>CAYLJT010000862.1:0-3492 GCA_964383995.1 uncultured Polyangiaceae bacterium | reverse complement strand
GGCGCCTCCCGCCACGCCGAACCCGCGCAACCCCACCCCCGCGGCGGCCGCCACCCCGACGGCCACGGCTTCCGCGCTCCCTACCGCCACACCGGGCAAACGGCCGTGGGTTCCAGCCGTCACGAACCCGGGGTTTTGAGGCGCAAGGCCAGCTTGATTTTGGGCGCCAGCGCGCTCGTCCTCGTGGCGAGCCTCGCGCGGGGCACCTTCGTCGGCGAAGCGCCCGCGCCCTCCGCCGCGCCGCCCGAGCCGCCGTCGCCGCTACCGAGCGGCGCTGCGGAAAACAGCCGGCTCGGCGATGCGCCCCGTTCAGGTTGCTCCTTCGATGAGCCCAATGAGGCGCAAAACGTGCCGTTTCTTCCGCTTCGCGCGTTTTCTCACGGCGCTGTCGTGGCTCGCGTCGCCGTGCCTGTCGGAGCCCTCGACGAGGGCGGCGCCTTCGATGTCCTCGTGCATTTTCACGGCGCGGAGGCAGCTCGCAGGGTCGTCTTCGCCGCGGGCGTGCCGCTCGTCCTGGTCGGCGTCGATGCCGGCGCGGGCTCCTCCGCGTACGAGTCCATGTTCGAAGGAAAGACCGCTTTCTCTGCGCTTTTGCGAGGTGTCGAGACCCAGGTTGGCCTCGCCGCCGGACGCCTCGACGCGCGCGTGCACGCCGCCGCGGTCTCGGCGTGGAGCGCCGGTTACGGCGCCGTGGCGAGCCTGTTGCGCGGTGGCGAGAGCTCGCCGCGCGCCTGGCTGCTGCTCGACGGTCTGCACGCGGCGTTCGACGCGGGCGGGCGGCCGTCGCGCGGCGATTTGGCGCCCTTTTTCGGCCTCTCCCGTTGGGCCGCGGGGCGCGAGCAGGACGCTGGTCCCGGTCCCCTCTTTCTCTTCACACACACCGAGATCGCGACCGACGACTACGCCTCCACGTCCGAGACAGCGGCGGCCCTGGTGGGCGCCTTGGGTCAACACGAGATCCCCGTGGATCCGGGGGACTCGCGCGACGGCGCGCTGATCTCCATCTACGAAGAGGGCCGGTTCATCGTGCGTGGCTACGCGGGCGCGGATCGGGGCGCCCACTGCGCGGCCCTCGGCCAACTAGGCGCCATCGTCAAGACAGAGGTGCTCCCCGCCCTGATCGGCGATTGAGCCTTTGCTCCGCAACTGCCAATCATGACGGCGTGTCCTCCGAGCCGCCGTCCGTGCCCTTCTGCTTCGGCTTTCGCAGGGGCTCGAGCGTCGCCCAGCGACGCACAAAGGCCTTGTCCTCGGGTCCCAGTACCTTGAGGGCGGCGGCGAGGCTCAGGTAGCTGATCAAGAACAGGGGCGCCCCGGCGCCGAGGTACACGGCCGGGTGAATCATCGAGTCGGTCAAAAGCCCGATTCCCCAGAGGGGCAGTGTCGCGACGAGCGACGCGAGCGCGATGCGCCCGTACGGTCCCCATGGGAAGATGTCTCGGACAGAAAGCTTGGCGACCCCCCGAATGTGGATGACCAGGTAGATCATCAGGAACACCTGGGTCAGCACCGCCGCGACGGGCGCGCCGATCATGCCCAATTGCCAGAGAAGTAAGATCGCGAGGCCCGTGTTGACGAGCATGCCAATCACCTGCGAGCGCAAGAGCAGCTTCGTCTTGCCAAAGGCCATCAACAAGATGCCATAACTCGTCACGCGCAGCGGCAGGAGGGCCGTGTAAACGCGAAACGGCGCGGCCGCGTTGCGGTAGGGGGCTCCGTAGAGGAGCTCCATCAACGGTTCGGCCGCGACGATGAGAAACGCGCCCAAGGGCACCATGATCAACGCCACCTTGCGGATCCCTGCGTGCCAGAGCTTGATGGCCTCGCGGGCCCCGTCCCTCGGGGTTGCCCCTGCCTCGAAGGCCTCGACGAACTGGGGCAGCATGGTGGACGCCACCGAATAGGGCAGGATGTTCACCAAAGGCAGCTCCTGGGCGCCGACCGCGAACTCGGCGAAGGCGGTGGCGCTGAAGAATAGACCCACCGTGAACTTGTCGAGCTTCTGGTTGAAGATGGCCGCAAAGCGCGTGACGGCGAGGGGGATGACATAGGCCATTTGGGCGCGTAGTCCGCCCGGGAACGGTTCGCGCTTCACATCGGCGTAGAGCTTTCGATAGAGCCGCTCCGAGAGGGTCAGTCGAATGGTCATGTTGAGCGCGTGGCCCAGCACGATCCACACGAGGGGGAGCCCCAAGATGGCTGGAATCAGCGTGGCCGCGGCCCCGAGAAACGTCATCAGCAGCGAGATGCTCGCGGCGTCTCTGTGCCGGCCCGTGGCGATGAAAACATTGCCGTAGACGCTGGCCGGAAAGCCTATGACCGTCGACAGGGCCAATATGCCGAGCAGGGGTGACAGCCCGGTGCGGCCTTCCAGGAAGAGGGCAGGGGAGAGCCCGAGCGCCACCAAAACGAGGCCGACGAACGCGCCGAGCCCCACCAGCACCCCCATGCTCTGGCGTACGAGACCCCGAAATTGCTGCGCTCGAACCTTAGGGAAAAAATAGAGAAGTGATTCCGGGATCGCGAGCAGGCCAAGATCTCGCCCCGTGGCGTAGAGCATGAGCACGAACGACAGGGTGCCGTAGTCCGCTTTGCCCAGGTAGCGAACGACGAGGATCGACTGCACCATCGTCACGGCCGTCGTGACGAACTGGCTGCCCACGACCATGCCGACCTTGTCGGCGAGGGACGCGTGGGAACGCGTCTTTTCCGAGGTTTCGGCGCTGGGAGCTGGGGGCGTTTCGGCCATGGTCGCCCGTCTTCGCGATGGGGCGCCTCTGCTTAGCACTTGTGCCGCACGCTTTTCGCTCACGAAGTGACAGGCCTTGGGACTTCCCGCCGAAAGGCGCCGTGGTATGAAGCGACCGAATGTCCTTCGATTGTTCGCCTTCGATCCCCCTTGGCGCCCCCGAGCCGCCCACCGAAGACGACCTTCAACAGAGCTTTCGAAGACGCTATGCCCCGGCCACCAAGGAGGTCGTGGTTCATCGCGAGGTGCCGCGGCCCGTCGCGACGGTGGTCGTCGTGTCCTACCGCGCCGGCGAATATTTGCTGGACTGCCTGCGCTGTCTGCGCGCGCAAGCGAGCGACGTGCCCTTCGAGATCGTGCTCGCCGATAGCGGCGGCCTCGAGCATTTGCGCGCGCGCTACGGCTCGCTCGTCGATGTCGAGCTGCGGCTCGCCCCGGGCCTACCCCTGAACGTGGCGCGCAACGCGGCGATGGCCTTCGCGCGCGGACCCCTCGTCGCCTACGTGGACGACGACGGTCTCGTCGAAAACGACTGGCTCACCGAGGCCCTGCGCGTGTTCGAAGATCCGAAGGTGGCGGCCGCGCGGGGCCGAATCGCGCCCCACGAGCATCGCTACTTCAACACCTACGCCGTGCACTACGACCGCGGCGATGCGCTCTGGGACGACGGCAGCTTGTCGACCGAGGGAAACCTGATGATCCGTCGCGGCGTCTACCTCGCCCTCGGCGGCTTCCCCGACGAA
>CAYLJT010000861.1:0-3496 GCA_964383995.1 uncultured Polyangiaceae bacterium | reverse complement strand
TCTGGAAGTGCTCCGTCTGAGCGATCGCGCGTCGCTCCGGTTCACCACGCGGGAGTAACATCTTCGCCCTGGCTAGCCGCATCCGCGCGGCTGCGCGCGGCGGCGCGGGGAATGGGCGGGTGTTGTTCGGATGGACGACCTGACGCTTCGGACTTTGGCGACTGCGGCATCAGACGCCATCGAGCTTCAAGCAAAAGCAATAAACGAATTCCTGCTCCGCGCCCCAGGGCGTCGTGTGAATCTCGCGCATGCTGTCGACCTTGAGGAACGCCGTGCCAAACTCGCCGTGCAGCGCGTCGGCCTCGTAGCGTACGACGTCAAGTCCGCTGCAGCGCTCGGGGCCCTGGGGGCCGAACGTTGCGACGATGACGTGACCCTCGGGCCTCACCGACCGCTTGACGTTGTCGACGTATCGCCGTCGTGCCTCGCGATCGGTGAGGAAATGAAAGACGGCCCGATCATGCCAAACGTCGAAAGAGGCTTCCGGCAGCTGCACGGAAGTAACGTCCGCCGCAAGCCACGTCACACCGGAAGCATCGGGTCCTAGCCGTGCGCGTGCCAGCGACAGCGCCTGCTGCGAGAGGTCGAGGACGGTGATGGCGCGATAGCCCCGTTCGATGAGGTCGTCCACGAGGGTGCTCGCGCCGCCCCCGATGTCGATGATGCGCGCGTCCGGCCGGTCGGCGGCGCGTGCGATGAGCTCCAAGGATCGCTCGAGATGCGGCGCATACCAGCTCACGTTGGTCGACGACTTGGTTTGGTAGACATTCTCCCAGTGCTGCTTCTTGGACATCGTCTCCTGCTTTCGCGGAAGAGGCCGAGGAGTCTCATTATGCCCCGGCGGTCAGCCACTGTCATTCGTCGCCGCGCGTTCAGACCAACCGGCGCCTCCCTGGTGCGAGGCCCCACCTCCGCTGCTGTCGCCCCGCGCGCGCTGATGATTCGTTGGCATGCCCCAATTGACATCGTCCACCCATCCAGGATAACGAAATCCATGACCCAATCGCGCCCCGCAGTTCCCCGTCTCGCCACCTTGCCCGTGCTCGTCCTAGGCATCCTTGGCGCCCTGATTCCGGCCTGCAGCGGAGACGACGGCGCGGGCGACGACGGCTCCGCCACAGACAGCTCCTCCGTTACCACCGGAGGTGGAGCGGGCGGCGAGAGCAGCAGCTCGTCGGGTGGAAACGGCGGCGACGGCGGGGCCGGAGGTCGGGGGCAGGGCTCCGAGCCCTGGTATTGCGCGGACGCCGTTCAGGCAACGGCCAATGGCGCTGGCTTCTCTGTCGAAACCAGTCACTATGACCTGTACGCCGAGACCGACGCGGCCAGCGCCGAGGAGATGGGGCGCTTGTTGGAGGCGGCCTGGTTGGCATTTTCTGCCTACTTTGCGGGTAGCCCGCCGCTTGCACCCAACGAGAAGCTCAGGGTCGCGTTTTACGTCGATCAAGCCGCTTTCGAGGCCGGGCTTGCGGCCGATGGGGTGCCGGTGCCCGCCGAGGCCGGTGGCTACTTCGACCCCGGGACCCGTCGCGCCTACCTGTTTCGGCAGGGCAATCCCTACTACGACCATGTGCTCTTGCTGCACGAGGCGACGCACCAGTTTCACCTCCTCGGTCGCTCGGGCGGACAGCCCTTGCCGTTCTGGTATGTGGAGGGTTTGGCCGAGTCGCTCGGGCGGCACGATTGGGATGGTGGCTGTGTGCGCCTTGGGGCGCTGCCGCTGCTCAGTTGGGAAGATCTGCCCGAGCAGGCGCTCGTGGAGGCCGAGACGGGGTTGCTCGATGTCTCGGACATGATCGCTGGCGGCGGAAACAGTCGGGCGGCGGCCTGGGCGCTCTTGCACTACCTCGATCACGGCGACGCAGGCGCTCTCAAAGACGCGTTTACCGCCTTCCGCGGCAACGTCGATGGCGGCGCGGACGTTTCCAGCACGTTTGTCGCGCAGCTCGGCGATCCTGCCGTCATCGATGCGGGCGTCGAGGCCTACCTGCCCGCGGCCCAAGAGCCCATGCGGCCGATTTATACGGAATGGCTGCATCGGGAGCCCGGGTCTGCCATCGGCGACAGCCCGGGTGTGTTCAGCTTCGCGCTCCTGAAAGAGCCTCCTACCCATTTTCAGGTCACCATGGACCCGCCCGGAACAGCCTCGGGCTTCGTCGGTGTGTTGCTCGGCTACACCACAGCGAACGACTACCAAGCCCTGCTCGTCGCGGCGAGCGGCGAGCTGACGACGTTCACCGTGTCCGCCGCGGGGGCGTATATCGACACCGTCGGCTCGGTGCCTGGAACGAACGCCGACGGCAACGTGGAGATGGTCGTCGACTACGGTGAAAATGGCATGGTCACGGCCGTCGTGAATGGCAGCTCGCAGACCTTCGACACGGGCCTTCTCCCGGGCGCTGGACTGGCAGTCTACGACGCGCGCACGCGGTTCCGTGACGCCCATTGGGAGTGAGCCGCTTGGCCGGCCTTGCCTAAGGGTTGGCGGGCGGGTAGGCCACAGGGGTGGGAGGAGCCGACAGCGACCTCCGCGCGACCTAGGGGAGAGCCACGCAGGCGCGGTGGGTAGACGCGCGTCGCCTCGAAAAATCTGGCTCGCTAGCGCAGGTAGATGGAGTAGTCGTAGTTGACGCCGCTCGACGCGGCCCAGCTCGCGGTGCTGCAGTTTCCGTTGGCGCACAGGTTGCCGACGGGGGCATAGGAGTCCGTCCCGAACGTGCCACTCTGGCCATAGCCGCATTGGGCGAGCCACCCGGCTTGGGCTTCGGAGGTCGTGCGGAAGCTTTGCCCGTTGCAGCCCTTGCCGCTGCCGAAGCTGCCCGCGCAGCAGAAGTTCATGTCGTGCCAGTTGCCTAGCCCACCGCCGTTGTTGTCGCTGGGCGTGCCCTCGTTCGAGCCAATGCGGTCGCCGTCGGGAGAGCCGGAGTTGCCGCTTGTGCAGTTGCCATTGGTCTGGACGCAATGATTGGCATACAGCGACGTCGAGATGCGCACGAGGCGCTCGCCCGACCAAACGCTGGCGGTGCTCGAGCCGATGACGCTCGTGCCAATCAGAGTGTTGTCGCCGCCTTGCAGGTGTTGATACATCGTCGAGCCGTCCACCTTCGCGAACTGCTTCCAGCCGACCACTGCGCCCTGTTGGTGGACCACGAGGAGGATCTCGCTCGCGCCCGACAGGTTGGTCCAGGTGGCTCCCTTGAAGTCGCTGTTGAACGGGGCGGCGATGCTGCCATAGACCGACTGGTCGGTCCATGCGGAGTTGGCCCACCACATGACGTGGCCGTCCGAGGTGTCCAGGTTGAGCACCAGCGCCCAGCCGCCGCCCGCTAGGCTCATGTCGCAATAGGCCTGATACGCGTCGGACGTGCTGCCGCCGTTCGGGTCAATCCAATAAACACCGCTCGCCGAAGCGGGGTAGTTCGTGAACACGGACTTGCAGCTCGCCGCGGCCGTCCCTTGCGAGCTGCCGTCGGCAGCGCCGTTGTCGAGGCGCACC
>CAYLJT010000860.1:0-3496 GCA_964383995.1 uncultured Polyangiaceae bacterium | reverse complement strand
AACGCTTTTTGCTTCATGGCCGGCGCACCTCCTTCCAATGAAGAGCCCGATGCTACGTAACTGAGCCCGTCCGTCAAGCGCCACGAAGGGCCGTCGCGCTGGCCATCGTCGCGGGGCAAAAGGAGCGTCCGGCTGTCCGGCCCAACGCCGAAGAGCTCGCGCAGTGGTTGCAATGCCGTCTTCCGCTCTCTACCATCGCGCTTCCACCTGGAGTCGCCGATGAAACGAATCGAGCACGTCGCGTCCGCCATCCTGTTCTCTGCTCTCACGGCCGTCGCCGTTGGCTGCCACGAAGATTCCGCGGCGCCCACCGCCGATTCGAGCGCCGCTGGTTGCGCCAAGGACACCGATTGCAAAGGCGAGCGCATCTGCCAAGCTGGAAAGTGCGTCGAGACAGCCAACGGTGGCGGGGTTGCGGGGACCGGACCGAAGACGGCGACCGCCGATGGCACCCTGGGAAACGACGGTTTGCCCGTCACCATCCCCGCGCCGGGCTCCAAGCCGCCGACGACCGAAGAGTGGAACGCCGTCACGCGCGAGGTCACGGTGCGTGGCTCCTCGGCCCGCAACTGCGAGACCAAGATGCTGCGCGAATGGCTGCGGGTCACCTGCCGCAAAAAGGGCAACGACGTACCTACCGGCGTAGTGACCAAGCAGTCTGCGGGACAGCAGGCCTATGTCTTCAACAGCGACGGCCTGGCCAGCGTGGTTGTCCAGGTCGTACCGGCCAAAGAGTACAAGGGCACATTCAGTTGGACCAACAACGGTTCGGCGAAGTCTGCCGATCTGGTGGTAAGCTGGCCCGGCGGCGCGCCGCGACCGTCGCTTTATTTCGAGCCGTGATGCCAGGGCCGAAGGGCCTCGCCAAGCTCGCTCATGCTCTGAAAACGCTGGCTCGGGTCCTTCCGCAGGCAGCGCAGAATCACTTCCTCCAGGCCCTGCGGAATTTCCGGACGGAGCTTTCGCGGAGCCACGGGCTCACGGCGGGCGATGACCTCGGCGATGGCTATCTGGCCGTCTCTCTTGAAGGGTAGCTCGCCGGTCAAAAGGCGATACATGACACAGCCCAGGGACCAGACGTCGTCGAGAGCTTCGGCCCGCGGCGAATCGAGCATGCGTTGGGGCGACATATAGGGCGGTGTGCCAACGAACGCGACGCGCTTGGGGTCGTCGCTCAGCTTTTCCCCTTGGTACCGACACCAGGAGCCCAGCACCTTCAAGGTCGTAGCATTGTCCGGGTGGCGCGCGAGAAACAGGTTGGCTGGCTTCAAGTTCGCGTGACAGACGCCCATGGCATGTATTTCGTCGAGCACGACACAGGTCTGAACGAAGTACGAAATGGCCGCGTCGAGGCCCAATGGACCACGCGCCCTCAGCGTCTCGCCTAGGTCTTCTCCTTCGAGGAGCTCGCGAAGCATGAAGGGTGTGCCGTCCGGGAGGGAGTCCACCATGTGGATGCGGACAAGGTGGGGGCTGCGCAGAACCGACCACAACTTCGCCTGGCGCAGCCAATGTTTGAGAACCTCAGCGCGGTCTAGCTCGGGCAGCGCGACCTTCATGGCGAAGAGCGAGCCGTCTTCGAGGTGCCGAACTTGGAGAACTATCCTGAGGACCGAGCCGCCTACGAGCCGCTCAACCCGATAGACGCCTAGAACGTCGCCGACGCGCATGGAAGTCATAGTGGATTGGCTGCGGCGGTCGGCCGCGAGCTTGCGAACGACCGAGCACCCAGCGCTTCTAGCCGGGCGCTCACGTTTTGTAAAGCTGCATACGGCGGTGTTGGCGCGCGACGGCGCTTCCAAATTCGAACGAGGACACGCATGGACACGCCCCGTCGCGGGCATCGTCTTCTGAGGTGCTGGCTGTCTCGGACACAGGCGCCTTCCATCGTATGTGCGGTATGGGCCCATCTTACCTTGCATGGTGAAATCGCACCGCATTGGCCTATGCCTCGGAGGACCATGCCAGTCGCAACGGTCACGCTCGGCGACCGGCCGTCTCGAAGGCCGCACCGACACGAGGTCGCGACGTCGGCCTACCACCCGACGCGCAAAGGTGTAAGATGCCGCGCATGGCGTCCACGTTCGCGAGCGTCAGGCAGGTGACCGTGCCAAGGATTGCGCAGCGGCGCGTCGAGGCGACGTTCGACGTCATTTGCGCCGGCGAAGCGCTTTGGGACCTGGCACCGCCCGGCGGGCCGACGCTTCGATTTCGTCCGGGCGGTGGGGCGTTGAACGCGGCGGTCGCGCTCGCGCGGAGCGGCCTGCGCGTTGGGTTGGCGGCGGCGCTCGGGGACGACGCCCACGGCCGGGCGCTCCTCGCGAAGGTCGCGGGGGCCGGGGTCGATGTGGGCGGCGTGGCGCTGATCCCGGCTCGCACCGGCATCGTGGTCCTGGAAGACTCGGGCGAGGCGCGGCACGTGGTGGCCCATCGCGCCGAGGATGAGCTCCCGGTCTCTGTGCCCGAAGGGTGGGCAGCGCCGGTGCTGCTGATCTCGGGGGTCTCGCCCGCGCTTGCGCCCATCGCGGGGCTCTGCCGGGCGGCGCGGGCCGCGCGCCGCGTGGGCACCGTTGTCGTGCTCGATCTGAACGCGCGGTGGCACATCTGGGCGGGGCGCGATCCGCGCACACTGCACGCCTTGCTGCGAGAAGCCGACGTTGTGCGCTGCAGCGCGGTCGATCTGCTCGGGGTTGGGCTCGATGACAAACAGGTGCGCGCTGTCTTGCGGCCGAACGCGGCCCTCGTTTTGACGCAGGGCGCAGGCGCAGCACGCGCGAGCGGTCCCTTCGGCGAAATCGCGCTCCCGCCGCCCGTCGTGGCCAAGACCCGCGCGGCCGGCGTAGGCGACGTGTTTACCGCGGCGATCTGCGCCGAAATCGCCCGTGCAGGCGACCACGGTGCGGACCGCCCCGAGCTTTGGACGCGCGCCATTCAGCGCGGTCACGCCGCAGCAGGCGCGAAAATCCTCGCGCGCTGAAGTGCCTCTGAACGTGGATGTCCGAGTCGTTCGACGACCAACCTCGTTGCCTTTTGTCGAGGACGCGTCAACCGCCGTTCGACCCGGTGAGCCAGTGCTCCAGGGCTTCCCGAGACAAGTCGATGGCAAGGTCGCCAATCCGGTCTGCCCCCAAGGCGGCGACACGATCCAACACCCGATCCCGTTCTTCCGGGGCGAGGGGTCGGCCAAGGCGCCTTTCGATGAGGTGCAGCGTCATTTCGTTCTTGCCCTGCGCGAGCCCCTTTTCGAGTCCCTGTTCGATGCCCTGCGCGAGGCCTCTTTCGACGCCTTTGCTCAGGCCGCGCTCTTCGCCAAGTTGGTAGATCCAGTTCTGCACGATGACCTCTTCCGGGAACAGCTTCTGTAGAATAGCACGGGTGAATCGCCTTCGCCGATCGATATCGGCGAGCACGATGAAGGCCGCGGCCAGCTCCTCGAAGTCCCTCCTTGGGACCTCGTTTTTGATGCGCGCGACCACCTGGCGCAGGACGTCTTCGG
>CAYLJT010000859.1:0-3503 GCA_964383995.1 uncultured Polyangiaceae bacterium | reverse complement strand
CCTCCGAATGTGGCTTGAACGACATGGGCGACGCGCTCGGAGAGGGTCGCGATGGGGATCTTCTGGGCCTCGTAGACCTTGCGAGCGGCGTCCTGCTCGATGTGCGCGGTCGGCGGCTTGACCTTGACGATGTGGGCGCCGAGCTGGGCCGCGATGGTGGCCGCGTAGGCGCAAACGTCGATGCCCGTCTCGCCGTCCTTGGACAGCCCCGTTCCACGCGGATAGCTCCAAACGACTACGGCGAGGCCCTTGGCCTTGGCCTCTTGGGTGAGCGCGCGCAGGTCTTCGTACATACGGTTGCGTTGGCCCGACCCGGGGTAGATCGTGTAGCCGATGCCCGCGCAGCCGAGGCGGAGGGCGTCGTCGACGGAGCCCGTGATCGCCGAGCAGGGCTCCATTTTTGCGAGGGAATCGCTGTTGTTGAGCTTGAGTATGAGGGGGACTTGGCCGGCGAATTTCATGGCCCCGGCTTCGAGCGAGCCGAGGGGCGCCGCGTAGGCGTTGCAGCCCGCGTCGACGGCGAGCTGAAAGTGATAGTCCGGGTCGTATCCCGCGGGGTTCGGGGCGAACGAGCGCGCCGGGCCGTGCTCGAACCCCTGATCTACGGGCAGAATGACGAGCTTGCCGGTGCCCGCGAGGGTGCCGTGATTGAGCATTCGGGCGATGTTCGTGAGGACGCCCGGGTTGTCGGACGAATACCAGGAGAGGATCTCGCGCACGCGATCGGTGACAGCCATGGGCACACTCCTTACCGAGTCAAAAGGGGCGCGACGGTAGATCGGGCGGGGCCAAAACCGCAACCAGCGGAGCGGGGGTTGTGTCGAAAGCGGCCCTGAACGAAGCTCTTTGTTCAAGGAAAACGAGGACCAAATCATGAGCCAAGACATTCCGGCGAGTCTTCCGGGCAGCGACGGATCCAGGGTCGGCAGCACTCTCGAAACATTCATCCTGGAAGGGATGCTGGGGGTGCCCGCGGCGACGGGCGCGTTCACGTCGCTGCTCAACCAAATCGCGCTGGCCGCCAAGCTGATCACCTCGCGTGTGCGCCGTGCGGGGCTCGCGAATGTGCTTGGTTACACGGGGAAAACCAACGTGCAGGGGGAGGAGGTCCAGAAGCTCGACGAAGAAGCGAACGAGACGCTCATCCGTTCTCTCGAACGGCGAGGCACCTGTGCAGCCATCGCGAGCGAGGAGATGGACGACATCTACGTTCTGCCGCAGGGACCACGCTCGAAATATGTGGTCGTGTTCGACCCGCTCGACGGCTCATCGAACATCGACGTCAACATCTCGATCGGCACCATCTTCGGCATCTACAAACGCCTTGAAACGCCGAGCGTCGGCGTCGCCGACTTCCTCCGACCGGGCACCGAGCTCTTGGCGGCGGGCTACGTGCTCTACGGCTCGTCGACGATGTTCGTCATCTCGACGGGAGCCGCCCAGGGCGTGCATGGCTTCACCTACGACCCGACCTGCGGCGAGTTCTTCTTGTCACACGAGAACATCCGCATCCCCGCGCGCGGCAGCACGTATTCGATCAACGAGGGCAACTCCGCCCACTGGACCGACGATGTTCGCCGCTGGAATGGCTGGCTGAAGGAGTCCGTGAAGGAGGAAGGGCGACCCTACGGCATGCGCTACGTCGGCTCGTTGGTCGCAGACGCCCATCGCACGTTGTTGAAGGGAGGCATCTTCGCGTACCCCGCCGATACGAAGAGCAAGAAGGGCAAGCTGCGACTGCTGTACGAAGCCAACCCCTATGCGTTCATCTTCGAGGCCGCCGGCGGCAAGGCGACGAGCGGCGTGGAGCGCATCCTCGATATTCAACCGACCGAGCTGCACCAGCGCACGCCGCTGATCTTGGGCTCGCCGCGCGATGTGGACGTGTTCCAAGAGTTCATGCGCAAGGAACGTTAGCCATTTCGTTTGACCCCAAACGTTTTTACACGCCCTGCTTCTCGGCGCCCCAAATCACCTTGTGGAGCTGCACCTGCACGCGCACCGGGAGCGCGTCTTCCAACACCCAGGCCACCAGATCTTTAGGGTCGAGCTTGCCCCACACGGGGGACGCCAGCAGGCCCGCGCCTAGCTCGCCGAGCGCGCGCTCGCGGATGACGTCGGCCATCCATTGGTAGTCGGCGCGGTCGGCGAGCACGAACTTGAGCTCGTCGCGGGCGCTGATGTGATCGAGGTTCGCCCAGCGGTTGCGGTGGCTCTCGCGCGAGCCTGGGGCCTTGAGATCCATGATCTTGTGCACGCGCGGGTCGACCCGCGAAACATCGGCCTCGCCGCTGGTTTCGAGCAGCACGGTGCGGCCGGCGTCGCACAGCTCGCGCAAGAGCGGGATGGCGCCGGGCTGGAGGAGCGGCTCGCCTCCGGTGAGCTCGACGAGCGGCGTGCCGAGGGCGAGGGCCTCGCGCAGCACGTCGCTCCGACGCATGCGCTTACCTCCGTAGAAGGCCTGCTCGGTGTCGCACCACGCGCAGCGCAGGTTGCACCCAGTGAGACGCACGAACGCGCAGCACAGCCCGACGAAGGACGATTCGCCCTGCACGCTGGCGTAGATCTCGTGGACGACGAGGGTGTCTTCTTTCAAGGGGCGCCGAGGCTTGCATCGACATCGGGCGCCGCGCAAGCCAAGGCGATCTCCCCGGAGACCACAGCGTGCTCTTCGCCGCGATCGTCGCGGACGCGAAGGCGCCCTTCGCCGTCGATGCCCAGGGCAACCCCCGAGACGTCAGCCATGTGGACCCGCCGCGCAAAGAGCGCGTCCCTCTCGCGCAGGGCGTCGAGAAAGGGCGCGAGCCCCTGCGCCTCGAACAGCGCGAGCTCCTTGACGACACCAGCCACAAGGCTGGCCACGACGCGGCTGCGATCCAGGTTCGCTCCACCTTCGGCGGCCAAGGAGGTGGCTATCGCTTGCAGCTCTTGGGGAAAGGTCTGGTCGTGAACATTGACGCCCACCCCCACCACCACGCTGCTGACGCGGCCCCCGCGGAGCTGCCCTTCGACGAGCACGCCCGCAACTTTGCGCCCTTCGATGAGCACGTCGTTGGGCCACTTGACCAGGGCCCGTGCGGGGCAAAACGCCTCCACGGCGCGCGCCACGACGAGCCCGACGACAAGCGTGAACCGCGGCAAAATCAGGGCGTCGAGGTTCGGTCGCAGGAGGAGCGAGAGGTAGATGTTGGCGCCCTCCGGCGAGTGCCAAGTGTGCCCTCCCCTGCCCCGTCCGGCGCTCTGCGTGTCCGAGACAACGAACGTCCCGTGGGCAGCCCCTTCGGCCGCGAGCCGCCGCGCGTCGTCGTTGGTGGAGGTCGTGCTCTCGAGGACGTGGATCGGTGCCTGTGGAGCGCCGAGCGCGTCGAGGGCGCTTCGTATCGCGCGCTCGTCGAGATCCTTCACGTGTGAAGGTCCAGCCCGATATCGGCGGCGGGCGCCGAGTGGGTGAGCGCGCCCGCGCTGATCACGTCGACGCCGAGCGCGGCGAGCTCGGCGATCCG
>CAYLJT010000858.1:0-3506 GCA_964383995.1 uncultured Polyangiaceae bacterium | reverse complement strand
AAGGTGGAGCGCTTCTTCCGCGACGCGAAGCTCCTCGAGATCGGCGGCGGCACGCTCGAATCGCACCAGAAGAACATCACGAAGGATCTGATGCGTCGGGTGTCGGTCGGCTGACGTTCGTGCCCGCGGCGATGGCGCCGAGCGCCGCGGTGGCCGCTGTCTCGGTCCTCAGCACGAAGGCGCCGAGACGCGCGCCCACGAAGCCGGCTTGCACCGCGCGTTCCACCTCGTCGCCCGTGAGCCCGCCCTCGGGTCCGATCAGCACGGCCACCGGCCGATTGTTTTGAGCTGCAACGAAATCCGAAAACGCCTTGTTGGAAAGGGGATCGAGGCACAGGGCCAGGATCCCCGGGGGGACCGCGGCGAGGGCTTCGTCGAAGGCGAGCGGCCCGTCGATGGTCGGCACGTCGCCGCGCCCGCACTGCCTGGCGGCCTCGACGGCCACGCGCTGCCAGCGCGTGCGCCGCTGTTTCGCGTCGGCGAAGCGCGGCACCGAGCGCGCCGTGAGCACCACGAGCACGCGCGTCGCGCCGAGCTCGGTCGCGTCGCGGATCACCGCGTCGAGCTTTTCGCCTTTGCCCACCGCCATCAGCAACGTGACCTCGCGCAAAGGCACCTCGCTCGACGGCTTTGGCGGAGCCACGTCGACATGCACCGCGTCGCGCGCCGAGCCCACGATGGTCGCGCGCGCTTCGAGGGCCGACGCGGGGTCGAACAGCGCGAGGTGATCACCGACCTTGCCGCGGTGCACCCGCGCGACGTAGCGCGAGGCTTCGCTGTCGAGGGTCAGGGGCCCCTCCCGAAGGCCCGCCACGGGCACGCGCAGGGGCGGCTTCGCCACGTCAAAACCCCTACGATTTGCGGCGAAATACGAGGGCTATCCAGCCGTCGGGGCCGCCCTCGCGGCGGGCCGTTTCGACGTGTGTGAGCCCCACCGAGAGCGCCGCGTAGTGGTCGCGCACGCGCTCTTCTTCGGCGACCAAGATGCCCGAGAGCACGAGCCATCCGCCCGGCGCGACGAGGCCTGCGATGTCTTCCGCGAAGGGCACGAGCACCCGCGCCTCGATGTTGGCGAGGACCCATGGGAAGCGCTCGTCGATCGAGGCTGCAACCCCCTCGCGCGCGCTGACGCCCGAAGAGAGGCCGTTTCGCGCGGCGTTCTCGTTGACGATCTCGATCACGTCGGGGTCGTTGTCGACGGCCAGCACGTGCGCCGCGCCGTACACGAGGGCCACCAAGGCCAGGATTCCGCTGCCCGTGCCCAGATCGAGCACCCGCTCTCCTTGCAGCAACGCGCGGTGTTTGTGCAGCATTTCGGCGACGAGCGAGGTCGTCGCGTGCAGGCCCGTGCCGAAGGCGCGACCGGGCTCGAGCACCATCACGCGCGTGCCTTCGGAGGCCGTGGGAGGTTCGACCCAGGGCGGCGCGATGATGATGTCGGGGGTCAGCGCGAAGGGCGAAAAGTGCTCTTTCCATGCGTCGCGCCAGGCGTCGCCCACGACCTCTTCGAGCCGCGGCGCGAGGGTCTCGTCGTGCTCGCGCAGGGCCTCGATGGCCTGCTGGGCGAGCTCGTGATCTTCGAACGCGGCGACCAGCGTTACGCGGCCCTGGCCCGCGCCCTTGATCAGCGTCGCGTCGTCGCGCTCTTCGAGGCCCTGGGCGCCGAGCTCGAACAAAAGGCCGCCGATGAGGTCGCTGTCGTCGGGCAAAACGTCGACGGCGACGAAGGGGTAGCGGGGCTCCAAGGCCTATTCTCCGACGTTGATCGTGACGCGCGAGGTGGTCGCGGAGCTGTCGCTCGATGAAATGAGCACGGCGGTGAGCACCGCGCCGCCCACCACGGCGGCCCCGACGGGCACCCAGAACCACGGGCTCGTGAGGAAGTTGTCGTCGGCGGGCGCGGGCACGACGACGCGTAGAGGCGCGGTGGCGTCGCCCCGCGAAGCGAGGGGCAGACCGTTCTCGTCGACCGCTTCGAGGTAATATTCGACGAGCGGCGGCTTCACCGCCAAAGAGGGAATTTCGGCTGAAAAACCGCCTGCGGAGGCGGCCGTGTCGGTGCGTAGAAACTTGCCTTTGCTGCCTGTGCGGTAGTTGAGCTTCACACCACCGACGCGCTTGTCCGGGTCGTCGACGGAGGCCGCGAGCTTGATGGCCGTGCCGGGCTCCACCTGCGCGGGCGACGCGTGCTTGATGACGACGGGCTTCGCCTCGCCCTTGCCCTCTTCGACCTTCCCAGGCTTGCCCTCTTCGAGCCACTTCTCGCGCACGTTCTTGAAGAAGTCGCGAAACCTAGGGGACTCGGAGTCGGGTAGGGCGAAATCTTCTTTGAGCACCAACAATCCGCGCACGGCGCCGTCGGCCTCTTCGGTGCGCTTGATGGTGATGTAGTTGTAGGCGAGCAGGCGGTAGATCTCGATGCGTTGCTCGATGGGCGTGCCGGGACGAAGCAGGGCGGCGCTGAGCGTCTGGATCGACTCTTCGTATTGCTGATCGTAGAAAAGATCCGAGGCCCGCTCGATGAGCGACGCCGTGGTTGTGGCCTTGGTTTGCGCCTCGGCGAAGGCGCCTGTCGTGACGGCCGCGCCGCCGCAGGCGACGACGAGGGCCACACGAGACAACCAGCGGGCGGAGGCCGAGCCGCGATCCCGGCGCGACGTGGAGAGCACCATGGGCGGGAGGGTAGAGGGTTGTGTCAGCGCGGCCAATAGGCGCGTTGCGCTGGGACCGAGACCAGCGTCGTGAGCCGTCGACGGGGGCTCTGGGGCACGACCTCGGCCTCGTCGAGCACCATGGCGGTGAGGCGGCCGCCGTACACGGCGCCCGTATCGAGGCCCGTCGCGAAACGATGAATTTGCACTTCTTCCCGCGCGTAGTGGCCAAATAAGACATGGGGCGGGCCGACGTAGCGGATGGCCCACGGCAAGTGACCGCGCTCTTCGATGGGCTCGCCGGCGCGGCCCACGCTGCGCACGTACATCAAAGTGCGCGGCGACTGCTCTTCGATGGGCACGCCGGGGATGAGCCCCGCGTGCACGATGCGCGCCCCGTGCTCGGGCAAATCCAGCCACAAAGGCAAGGTTTCGAGCCACGCGAGGTCGGTCTCCTCGAGCTGCGCCAGGGTCGTCTCGTACACACCGCGCAGTCGCGCCGAGAGCCCCTCGGGCCCCTGGCGCGCCAACTTGATCAAACGGTCTTCGTGGTTGCCGCGGACGGAGCGCGCCGACACGCGCCGTGCGGTCGCGATGACCCCCGCGGGGTCCGGCCCGCGGGCCACCAAATCGCCCACCAAAACCAGCCTATCTGCGCTGGAGAAGGCCACCCGGTCGAGCAACGAGTCAAGCTCGTCGCTGCACCCGTGGACGTCACCCACCACGACCGTCCGACCCACGGCCTACCCGTCGATCTTCGCGCGTTTGGGGATCACCACGATGCCCTCATCGCTCACGAACCATTTCTTGCGGTCTTCTTCGAGGTCGTAGCCGATGCGCGCGCCGGCCGGGATT
>CAYLJT010000857.1:0-3507 GCA_964383995.1 uncultured Polyangiaceae bacterium | reverse complement strand
GGGCCCAACGACGCGGAGACCAAGGGCCCCTTCAAGCGCAGCATGGAGCCCCATTTCCCTGCCCTCGCGGCGTGCTGGGGGGCCCTCGCCGACGCCAGCGCCAAGGGCGATGTGAGCCTCGATTTTCGCGTCGAAAAAGACGGCGGCAAGGCCAAGGTCACGAAGGTCAAGAGCATGCTCGGCGACGAGGCGTTCAAGACCTGCATCGTCGGCGTCGTCGACGGCGTGGACTTCGAGAAGCCCAAGGGGGGCGTGACCAATGTGAGCTATTCCCTGCGGTTTACGCCGAAAAAAGGAGACGCGCCGTGACCCTCGCGAAGACGAAGAAGAAGGGCCGCGCGCCCGCGGCGACCCTGCTCGTGGGAGACGTCGGCGGCACGCGCACGCGCCTCGCGCTGTACGATCGCGCGGGGCACGAGCTGCTCACAGAGACCGTGATGCCGAGCCGCGATCACGCGAGCTTCGAGGACATCGCGCGACCGTTCCTGGCATCGTCGGGCGCGGGACACCCCGCGGCGGCGGTGATCGGCATCGCGGGGCCTGTCCGAGACGGCCTGGCCAAGGTGACGAATTTGCCTTGGATCCTCGAAGAAAAAGCCATCGCGCAGAAGCTCGGCGTGGACCGTGTACGGCTCGTGAACGACCTCGTGGGCGTGGCCGTGGGGTGCTTGCATGCGCCCGCCAAAGACCTTGTGGTGTTGAGCCGCGACGAGCCCCAACCGAAGGGCAACCACGTGGCCGTCATCGCGGCGGGCACGGGCCTCGGTGAAGCGCGGCTCTTGTGGACCGGGGCGGAGCACATGCCCTTCGGCTCGGAGGGAGGCCACGTGGATTTCGCGCCGCGTACGCCCCTCGAAATGGAGCTCTGGCACTTCCTCGCGGGGCGCTTCCCCGACCACGTGAGCTACGAGCGGATCGTGTCCGGTGCCGGCTTGGGCGCCCTGTACGACTTCTTCGCGTCGCGCGCGGCCCGGGTGCCTCGAAGCATCGAAAAGCGCCTGGCAGAAGGCGATCGCAACCAGATCATCGCCGAGCTCGGGCTCGGTCGGACCTTCCGTCCCGCCGCCAAAGCGGTGGATCTCTTCGCAACCATTTACGGCGCCGCAGCCGGCAACCTCGCGCTCCGTGAGCTGGCCGTCGGTGGCGTGTTCGTGGCGGGCAACATTGCTCGAAACATCGTGCCCCAGCGGCGCGATCTGTTCATGGACGCGTTCCTGAAAAAGGGCCGTTTTGCGGGGCTTTTGGCGTCGATTCCGGTGGCGGTGGTGACCGATCCGATGGTGGGCGTGCGCGGCGCCCTGGCGCTCGCCCGGAGGGACGCGAGCTAGTACTGCCATCGGCGGCGAAGGCGTCCCTTTTTCGATCCCCAAGGTTGGCAGCGGAGCGGGCAGGAGTAGGCTCCCCCGCGAACGATGCTCACGGACCCCGATGACACCCCTCCGACCGCGGGAGGACGATTCACCATCGTCGGCCTCCTGGGCCGCGGAGGCATGGGCATCGTGCACGAGGCCATCGATCGCGAGACCGGTGAGCACGTCGCGCTGAAGACCCTCGGCGCCCTCGATCCGGCCTCGGTTCTGCGCTTCAAACAAGAGTTTCGCTCGCTCTCGGGGATTCACCATCCGGGGCTCGTACGGCTTGGTGAGCTGTTCGAAGACGAGGGACGTTTCTTCTTCACGATGGAGGTCGTGCGCGGTGTGCCGTTGCTCGACTACGTCCGCACCTCCCCGAAGACCGACCCGCCCAAGGGCCTCGACGAAGAAGTAAGCCAGGTGCGCCGCTCCACACCCTTGAGCCGAGCACCGCGCATGGCCCCCGTGGGCTACGACGAAGAGCGTCTGCGGCGCTCGTTCGGCGAGCTCGCGCAGGCCCTCGTGGCGCTCCATGCCGCGGGCCGCGTACACCGCGACATCAAGCCCTCGAACGTGTTGGTGTCGGAGGGCGGGCGGGTGGTGTTGCTCGACTTCGGCCTGGTGACCGAGGTGGCCGCCGATGAGCCCGACAACGATGTGGTCGGAACACCGCACTACATGGCGCCCGAGCAGGCCGCAGGCACGGGCGTCGGCCCGGCAGCCGATTGGTACGCCGTCGGCGTGATGCTGTACCGCGCGCTCACCGGCAAGATGCCGCTGGCCGCCACGGCGATGACGTTGTTGCTCATGAAACAGCGCGTGGACGCCGAGCCACCGAGCCGTGTGGTGCCCTCGATCCCGGCCGATCTCGACGAGCTCGCGGCGGATCTGTTGCGCCGCGCGCCCAACGAAAGGCCTACGGGGACCGAGGTTTTGCGGCGCTTGGGGCTCTCGCCGGAGCGCGAACAAGAGCGCAAAGAGCAGAGCGCGCCGGTGTTCGTGGGGCGCGAGGCGGAGCTCGCGACGCTGCACGGGCTGTGGGCGGCAACGACGAACGGCGGGGCTGCGGCGGTCCTCGTGCGCGGCGAATCGGGGGTCGGAAAGACCGCGCTCGTGCGGCGATTCTTGCGAGATTTGCCGCAACAAACGCTGATTTTGCGGAGTCAGTGCCTGGAGCGCAACGCGGTACCGTTCAACGCGGTGGACGAGCTCGTGGACGGGATCGCGAGGCGCCTGACGCGCCTCAGCGACGTCGAGGTCAAGCGCCTGTTGCCGGAAAATACGGCCCTTCTCGAGAGCGTCTTTCCGGTGCTTGGGCTCGCGCGCTGCCACATGGGCGCAGGCACGCCCGGCCTCGGCTCGGATCCGAGGGACCCGGCGTCGCGTTCGACCCCGCCGCCGTCGTCGCCAACGGGGCGCACGACGCCGATCATGGAGGCGCCCGCCGCGAGCGCCGCGCGCGGCCCGATCGACGCGCGGGTGCGCCGTGATCTCGTGTTCTCCGCGCTGCACGACCTCGTGGCGCAGCTATCGGCGCCCGCGGGCCTCGTGATGGTCGTGGACGATTTGCAGTGGGCGGACGCCGACAGCCTGGCGCTCTTGCCCGCGCTGCTCCGGGGCCAATCGACGCCCGTCTTGCTGATCGCGACGCTGCGCCCAACGGTGGCGGGGATGCCGAATTTCTCGGGCGTTGCCAGCCACGTGCTGGATCTCGGTCGGCTCGGTCCGGGCGACGCGCGGCGCCTCGCGGCGGCCCTGCTCAACCGCACGCCCGGGCCCCCACGGGACGACGCGCGCATCGCCGCCGACGCAGGCGGCCACCCGCTTTGGATCGACGCGCTGGTGCGCGAGCGCTGGGCGTCCTTCGGGGAGGCGCGCGCGCAGTCCCTCGACGAAGCGCTGTTCGCGCGCGTGGCGCGCTTGCCCGAGCTGGAGCGGGATGTCGTGAAGCTCGTCGCGGTGGCCGGGGGCCCCGTGCGCCTCGACGTCTTGCGCGCCGCGCTCGCCGTGGACGCCGATGATCTCGCCGCGGCGCTGGTGCTCCCGGCGGCCGATCACCTCGTGCGCGTCACGGGGCGCGGTGCGCGCGTGAAGGTCGAGCCGTTCCTCGACCGCGTGCGCGAGGCGGTGGTCGATCGCCTCGATGCAGCCGAAC
>CAYLJT010000856.1:0-3507 GCA_964383995.1 uncultured Polyangiaceae bacterium | reverse complement strand
GGCAGCGACGGGGCGACCCGACCAGGTGGTCGGCATGCACTTCATGAATCCCGTTCCGCTCATGAAGCTCGTGGAGATCGTGCGCGGCGTGCAGACCTCCGACGCGACCTACGAATTTACGCGGGACCTCGCGCTTCGCCTCGGCAAGATCGTGATTACGTCGAAGGACCAGCCGGGGTTCATCGTCAATCGCATGCTCATCCCGTTCCTCAACGAGGCTTGTTTTGTGCTGCAAGAGAGCCTCGGGACGCCGGAGGACATCGATCAAGGCGCGCGCCTCGGGCTCAATCACCCGATGGGGCCGCTGGAGCTCGCCGACTTGATTGGCCTCGATACGCTGCTGTTCATCGCGGAGGTGCTGCACCGCGAGCTGGGGGACACGAAGTATCGCCCCTCGACGTTGCTGCGAAATCTGGTCGCGGCTGGCTGGCTTGGAAAAAAGACCGGGCGCGGCTTCTATGTCTACGACGAGAAGGGCCAAAAGCAGGGCCGCGCTATTTAGCGACGCGCGTCTAGACTGCGCGTACGCGCAGCGAAAGCCTCGGGCATGGGGCGCGAGAAATGCGCTGAAATGGGCGATGTTTTTCGCTTTTGTACGGGAAACGTTCTCGAAATCGACGTTGAAACAAAGCCCCCCCACGGCGTACATTCGGGCCCCCCGAAGGGCAGTGAAAATGCGCTGTCTCTTTGGGGATTTTTCTCACGTAGCGATCGGCACTTGAAGCACGGCTTCTCGCCGTCGGGAGGAGCATTGGGCCACCGAAAAACGAGGCTCGCTGCCGCTTCCAGTCTCCGCTTTTGCCGTTTGCGAGCCCAGTTCTTGGGCGCCCCGCTCGGGTTGAGGACCGGTGGACGATGAGCATTGAGATGATTCGCATGGCCCTCGGGCGACTCCAGGATGACCCCGAGGACGAGGGCGCCTGGGACGAGCTTGCTGAAGCGATCACCGCCCCCGCGGGCGATGTCTCGACCGACGAGCTGGAGCGCTTGTTGGGCCTCGCCCGCGCGCGCCATGAGCAACGGCGCGAATGGCGCAGCGTGGCTCGGCTGCTCGAAATGGAGATCGCGCTGTCCCACGGCTCACCCGTCGAGGTGCCGATGCAGGCGGAGCTATCGCGCATCTACCACGAAGAGCTCGTCGATGTGAAAGGCGCAAAGGCCGCATACGCAAGGCTTTTGCAGCTTCGTCCGGGGGATCCGACGGCCACCGAGGCGCTCGAGTCCGACGAAGAACAGGCCGAGCGTTGGCGCGAGCTCGTGGCGCGCTTCGTCGCCGAGGCCGAGAGCGCGGGCGAAGATTCATTCAAGAGCGCGATGTTCGCGCGGGCCGCCGATGTCGCGTTTCGCTTCGGTCGCGCTGAGGATCCGGGGGTCTCGAAGACCATCGCGATGCAGCTTGAAGAGGCCATCAAGCTCGACAAGAAGAACCGTCGCGCGGCCAACCTCGCGGAGCTGAACTACCTCGCGATGGGCGACCTGGAGAGCGCCGCGCGCATCCAGGAGCACGTGCTGCAAGAGGCCTCGGTCAAAGACGAGCGCATCGCGGCGGGCCTGCGTTTAGGCCGTTTGGCGAGCAAGAAGCTCGGCGATTCCGCGCGTGCCGTGCGCGTCTACCAGCAGGTGCTCGATCTCGCGCCGGGGCAGCAAGACGCCCTCGCCTTCCTCGCGGAGGCGTACTCCAACGATGGCGATTGGGATCACCTCGTGGCCCTCTACGAGGATCAACTGCGCGGCGGCGGCGTGCGGGCCTCGGACGAGGTCGGCGTGCTCGTGCAAATCGCCATGGTGCATTGGCGTATGCGGGGCCAGCCGCAGGAGGCCGAGACCTATTTCGATCGCGTGCGGCGCGCCGATCCCGCCCACGCGGGGATGCTCGCGTTTTTCCGCGAGCTGTGCACGGCCAAGGGCGACAAAGCCCGCCTCGCCACCATCCTGACGGACGCCCAGCGCGCCATGAAGGACGGCGAGGAAAAGCGCCATCTTGCAGCCGAAATCGCCAAGCTCGCCGAGTCCCAAGAGAACGCGCAGAAGGCCATCGAGCAGTACAAAACCATCCTGCGCACGGACCCCGAGAACAAAGAGGCCCGCGAAGCGCTCAAGCGCCTGTACGCGCAGACCGGCGGGCACAACGCCCTCGTCGAGCTCTACCGCCAAGATCTCGAGCGCACGCCCCCCGAGGACGTGGCCGCGCGCCTCGAAATTTTGCGGGATATTGCCGGGATTTATCGCGAGCGCGCGAAGAGCGAGAGCGCCCTCGTCACGGTGCTCTCGCAAATCGTTCAGCTCGACGAGAACGACGTCAGCGCCGTTCGCGAGCTTGCTGCGATTTACGAGTCCCTCGGTCGCTGGCGCGATCTGTTGACGACCCAGCAGAGGCTCGCCGAGCTGAGCGCGGACAAGGCCGAAAAGGCCAGCCTTTATCGCGCGGCCGCGCGGCGTTGGCTCGAACAGTTCTCCAACGTGCAAAACGCCGTGGCCGCGTACGAAGGGCTCCTCGATGTGGAGCCGGGCGACGCGGAAGCCATCGAGAAGCTCCGCGAGCTGTATCAAAAGCGGCGCGCTTGGCCCCAGCTCTACGGCCTCTACGAGAAGCAACTGGCGGACACGCCCGCGGGCACCGAGCAAATCGAGCTGCTCTCCGAAATGGCGAAGCTCGCCGCGGAGCGCCTCGATCGCGGCGCCGACGCCATCGCGCTTCAAAAGCGAATCCTCGAGATCGATCCCAACGCGCCCGGCGTGTTCGACGCGATGGAGCGCCAGGCCGAGCGCGAGAAGGACTACGTCACCCTCGCCGAAGTGCTCGAAAAACGCGTCGAAACGGCCTCCGACGACGCGACGCGGCTGGCCGTGCTGCAGAAGCTCGGCACGGTCTACAGCGAGCGATTGAAGGACAACGTGGCCACGATGCGCGCGTGGCGGCGCGTGCTCGATTTGTCGCCGGGCCATGCGAAGGCGCTTCGCGTGTTGCGCGACGCCCATGTGAGCGAAGGCGACTGGGACGGCCTCGAGGAGCTCTACGCGTCGCAAGGCGATTGGGAAGGGCTCGTCGAGTTCCTCAGCACGACGGCCGATAGAGCCACCGACTCGAAGGACAAGGTCTCGATCTCCTTCCGCGCCGCGCGAATCTACGAAGAAAAGCTCGGCGCCGCGGAGCGCGCGGCGCGTTCGTACGAGCGCGTGCTGGCCGTCCTGCCGAACGATCAGACGGCCGCTCGCGCCCTCACGCCGATCTACGAGGCCGAAGAAAAATGGGCTCGTTTGCCGGCTCTCTACGAGATTCTGCTCAGCGCCACTGAAGACGAGGAGAGTCAGGTCGCGTTGCTCAAGAAGCTCGCGGCCACCATCGGTGGACCCCTCGCCGACAAAGCCGCAGCCGTCGAATATGCGCGTCGCGCGTATGAAATCGCGTCCGACGGCGACACCCTCGCCTTGCTCGAATCGTGGTCACGCGCGGCCAACAAGTGGGAGAGCTTCGTTGCTGCCCTGGAGTCCCGCCTCAAGAAAAAG
>CAYLJT010000855.1:0-3511 GCA_964383995.1 uncultured Polyangiaceae bacterium | reverse complement strand
CACGTGCGCTTGTTGGAGCTCCACGCGGGCATGTTTCTGGAGCCCAATCCGTCCCCGGCGAAGGCGGTTTTGGCGGCCGAAAACAAGGCTTCTGCGCTGGTGCGGCTGCCCCTGTTGCCGGCGTCGGAGCGCGTGCGCGAAAGGCTCGCTGCGATCGTCGCCAAGCTCGACACGGAGAGCGCGCGGTGAAGCTCGCGGTGGTCGGCGCGAGCGGGCGGATGGGCCGTGCGGTGCTGCGCGTCGCGGCCGAAGAAGGCGTTTTGGTGGTGGGCGCAGCGGTCTCGTCCGGGTCGAACGATCTCGGCCGGGACGCGGGCGATATGGCGGGCGTGGGCCACTGGGGCGTGGAACTGTCGGCGGATGTTGCGTCGGTTTTGCTCGGCGCGGACGTGGTCGTCGACTTCTCCACGGTGGGCTCGTTGACGCGTCTCGCACCGCTCGCTGCGCGCGCGGGGGTCGCGATCGTCAGCGGCACGACGCGCCTCGACGAAGCCTGCGAAAACGCCCTGCACGAAGCCTCGCGGCGGGTGCCCGTGCTCTGGGCGCCCAACACCAGCGTGGGCGTTCATGCGCTGGTGGACCTCGTAAAAGCGGCCATTTCGAAGCTCGGACCGGGGTTCGATGTGGAGATCGTGGAGACCCACCATCGCGCGAAGGTGGACGCGCCGAGCGGCACCGCGACCTTACTCGCGGACGCCGCGCGCGCCGCGCGCGACGATCTGGACACCCGCGCCACCACCGGGCGCTCGGGTCACGTCGGCGCGCGCACGGACGGCGCGATCGGCGTCTTCGCGGTGCGCGGGGGCGACGTGATCGGTGATCACACGGTGCATCTGTTGGGGCCCGGCGAGCGCCTGGAGCTGACCCACCGCGCGACGAGCCGCGACCTCTTCGCGCGCGGCGCCCTGCGCGCGGCGCGTTTCGTCGCCGGTCGCGCCGCGGGCCGCTACACGATGGCCGACGTGCTCGCGGGATAGCGTGCCCGTAGAACCGGTGCGAAGTCGCACCGACTTGTATTAGGGTGCCCGCGTCATGGCCCCCGACCACCGCGATTTACTCCTCGAAATTGGCTGCGAAGAGCTGCCCGCCTCGTTCGTTGACGGGGCCCTCCGCGCGCTGCCCGAGCTCGTTCGCAAAAAGCTCGTCGAGCTTCGGCTCGAGCACGGCGCGATTCGCGCGCTGGGCACGCCGCGGCGCATCGCACTTTGGGTCCAAGGGGTTGCCACAAATCAGCCTGATCTCGCCGAAGAAATGACCGGTCCGCCCGCCAAAGCGGCCTTCAAAGACGGCGTTCCTACCAAAGCGGCGGAGGCGTTTGCGAACAAGCTCGGTTGCTCGGTGGCCGAGCTTCGCCGCGTCGAAACGCCCAAGGGCGAATACCTGGTGGGCACGCGCAGGGAGACGGGGCGGGCCGCCGAAGAGCTCCTTTCGCCGGCACTTTCCGCGATTTCGCTGGCCATTCCGTTCCGCAAGTCGATGCGTTGGGGGACCGGTGAGGTGGCCTTTGGTAGGCCCATCCAGTGGCTCGTTGCGTTGTTTGGTGACGCTGTCTTGCCCGTCGAGGTCGCGGGCGTGAAGAGCGGCCGGGTTTCCATGGGACATCGCTTCCTCGCGCCTGGTCCGGTGTCGGTAGCGTCCGCCGAGGACTACATCGGCGCGTTGCGCGCGGCGCACGTCCTCGTGGATCCGGAAGAGCGCGCGCAGGCGATGCAAAAGGCCTTGCACGCGGCTGCGGCGGAGCTGTCGGGCACGCTGATCGAAGACGAGTTTCTGCTCGGCGAAAACCTGTCGTTGGTCGAAGAGCCTCACGTCATTGCCGGGGGTTACGACGAAGAATTTCTGGCCCTGCCCGAGCGCGTCATCTTGGAGGTTGCCAAGGGCCATCAGCGCTATTTCGGCGTGCGCGGTGCCGACGGTCGCCTGCTGCCGCGCTACCTCTCGGTGGTGAACACGGCCCTCGATCCCGCGTCGATTCGCAAGGGCAACGACCGCGTGATGCGCGCGCGCCTGTCCGATGCGCGCTTCTTCTACCGCGAAGATTTGCGCATTCCGATGGCCGAACGTCGCCAGAAGCTCGCGGGCATCGTGTTTCAGAAGCGCCTCGGGACGGTGCTCGGCAAGGCCGAGCGCATGGAGCGTTTGGCGCGCGAGCTAGGCCTTTTGTTGATGTTGCCCGAAGCGACCATCATGGCGGCGGCCTCCGGCGCGCACCTCGCGAAGTGCGATCTGGTGAGCCTGATGGTGGGCGAGTTCCCCGAATTGCAGGGGGAAATGGGCGCAAGTTACGCGTTGGCGCAGGGCGCGAGCGCGGACGTCGCCGCGGTGATCATGGAGCACTACCAACCAAAGGGTGCCGCCGACAGCGTGGCAGCCTCGGATGCGGGGGCCCTCGTCGCCATTGCGGATCGCCTCGATACCCTCGCGGGTTGCTTCGCCATCGGCCTCACACCGACGGGCGCCGCCGATCCGTTCGCGCTCCGACGCGCGTGTCTCGGCGTCCTGCGCACGCTGATCGGACGGGGCTTCGATCTGTCGCTGCCGGACGCGTTTCGCGCGGCGTTTGACGGCTATGCGGGGGTGACCCTGGACGTGTCGCGGGACGACCTCGTGGCGCGCCTCGTGGACTTCGCGAGCGATCGCCAAAAGGGCCTTTTGTCCGACACCTTGCCCTCCGACGCGGTGCTCGCGGCGCTCGCGGTCTCCGCCACGCGGCCCTTGGAAGCGAAGAAGCGCGCCGAAGCCATCGCGGCCCTCGACGCGGACACGCGCGCCAAGGTAGGTGAGGTGTTCAAGCGCGCAACGAACATCGCGGCGACCGCCCCCGACGGTGAGCCCACGGCACCGCCGGCCGGCGCACACGCCACCGAGCACGCGCTTTTCGCGGCGTACGGCGCCCTCAAAGAGAAGCTTGCCGGGCTCACGCAGGCCGGAGACTTCGGCGCGGCTTTCCGCGAAGTAGGCGCGTTTGCCCCGGTGTTGGCGCAATATTTCCTCGACGTCTTCGTGATGAGCGAAGACCTCGAAGAGCGCGCTGGCCGCCTGCGCTTGATGCGGGCCATTTCCGACACGGCCTCCACGCTGGCGAAGCTCGACCTGCTCGCGAAGAGCTGACCTCGGCGCGTCAGCTTCCCTTCGCGCTGTGCTCGTGGAAGTGCACGGCGACGGGCGCCTGATGCCAGATTTCCGAGGCGTATTGGCGAATGGACCGATCGGAGCTGAAGGGCCCCATACCGGCCACGTTCAAGATCGCCATGCGCGTGTAGTGCTCGGTATCTTCCCACGCCTCGGAGACCCGTGACTGGCAGTCGACGTAGGCCCGGAAATCGGCCAGGACCATGAACGGATCGCGGGTGACGAGCTGTTCGGCCAGGGGGAAGAGCACGCCCCTGTCGCGCGGGCAATAGGCCCCGTCGGCGAGCCCGTCGAGGAGCTCCGCGAGCTCCGGATCGGCCGCCACGATCTGCCTTGGATCGTAGGAGGCTTTCCGCTCCGCCACTTGCTCGGCCGTCAT
>CAYLJT010000854.1:0-3513 GCA_964383995.1 uncultured Polyangiaceae bacterium | reverse complement strand
TCGATTCTACGCTGTTTGTACTCACCCATCACTTCAACGGAATCGACGTACTAGACGACTCCCTGAGCAAACCCTCAGAGGAGGCGCAAAAGAGGGGACGACCTCGCTGCCAATCTGACCGGACCGTCGGCGGTAGGCCTGTTGCCGGCAGCGTCGCCGGGCAACCACCTCAAGCGCGGGCGAGGTCGCGCGCCCAGCGCTGGTAGATCTGCCGGCAAGCACGCAGGGTGGGCGTGCTCGTGGCGTCTCGAATGGGAACGGGCGCGTCTCCCCCGGGGCACACGCGATTCAAGGCCACACGGGTCGCGCGACGTTCGGGCGCGTCGGCGTCCAACTGCGCTTGCTCGGCGAGCGCCCTTTCGAGCACTTTGCCCGTACCGAGCAGGCGAAGGAACAGGGTCTCTCGCGTTTCGGGCAAAAGCTCCACCGACACGGCGCGCACGTCGAACACCGAGGGACCAAAGCGCACCGCGTCGGGCCAGCCCTTTTTTGTCTTCATGCTGTAGGCCTGGACCACCGTCTTTGACAGGTCCATGCCAATCGTCCAGGTGACCGGAATGGGCTTCTTCATTTTTCGACCTGCCTCCCGATCGAGGAGACCTTGGAAGGTGATGGCGTGCAGCAGGTGCTCGCGCAGCACGTCTTCGTCGGGGGGCTCGGCGAGCACCCAGAATATTGCCGGAACGGAGGCGATCTTGCCAAGTAGCCCAGGGGCAGGGTTCTTGGGCACGGACGGCTCGAAGTAGAAGTCCAGGTGGAGCGTCTCTTCCGGAACGTCCACCGTGACGGAGTCTATCCCCGCGCCGCTCAGGGCGCTGTCGAGGATGCGCTGCGAGACGCGCTTCTTGGGGTCGCGCTCCTGCGGATGCGGCGGATGCGCCTCGTTTTCGCTGACCCGCGGCGCCCAGACATGGAGGGTTTGGGCCTCCGTTTGCAGGGGGACGGCGACCCGTGTACGCCCCGAGCCGGACAGCGCTTCGCTCAACAAAGCGACGCCGAATTGGCTGTGAATCGTCTGCACGTTCGGAGTCTCCGACCTCGGCATCCTGTCTCCCGGCTTACCGCCAGTCGCTGGAGAAGTAAAGGGGCGAGGAGGTGATGGACCACGGGCGACGCGAGCGTCCATGGCGGCTTTCCCGCCAACCCATCGACCCTCCGTGATGCGGGCACGGTTCGTTTGGGGACGTCCCGGCGCGACGGCTGCTCGCCGACGCGCGGCTCCGCAAACACGCGGATGATGGTAGAATGACGGGATGAGCTTCGTAGCATTGCGAGCTGCCACCCTCCTCGTCTCGGACATCGGAACATGAGCCCCGTATCGTTTGTGGTTCAACGAATCATCGAAGTGCCCACGCGCGGCCGCGGGCTTGTCGACGTGACGGCCGAAGTGGCTCGCGTCGTCGCGGGGGCGGGCGTCACAACGGGGCTGTGCGTGGTGTTCGTGCACCACACCTCCGCCAGCCTTGTCATCCAAGAGAACGCCGACCCCGCCGTGTTGCGCGACCTGGGTCGTTTCATGGACGAGCTGGCTCCCGAGAGCAGGCGCTACGAGCACACCGACGAGGGCCCCGACGACATGCCCGCGCACCTCCGCTCGGCGCTAACTCGCACATCGGAGACCATCCCCGTGACCAAGGGCCGCCTAGCGCTCGGCACCTGGCAAGCCATCTACCTGTTCGAGCACCGCCGCGCACCGCACACGCGGCGTCTGACGATCACGGTGATGGGCACGGACGGCTAGCCGGTAGGCCGTCAAGACCGGTGGTCTGCCCTCCGTCGGGCGCTCTTGAAGACGGCAAGGCCGTGCTGCCCCCTCACGTCACCGGCCCCACCCCGAGCCTCCAGACCCTCGTCCGCAGAAAGCATGCTTGTATCTTCCCTTTGCGCCCCGGGCCGCACTAAGCTGCGCCCATGAAGCACCGGAAGTTCCACCTGCTCTTTGGCGCGATGGCCCTCTTTTGCACCTCCGTGCTGGTGAACGCTTGCAGCGGAAGCGACGGCGGTAGCAGCGGCGGAGGCGATGGCTCGTGCACCGTTGGGGGCCAGAAGTGCGAAGGTGGTTGCGACGCATCCCTCGGCTGCCTCGAATGCTCATCCGACGCCCAGTGCGGCTCCCCGAAGCCCTTTTGCATCTTGGGTCGTTGCGAAGAGTGCAGCACCAGCGCCGATTGCGGCGCCTCGTCGAGCTGCTACCCGAAAGACTTCAAGTGCGGTCCAGCCTGCGCCAGCGACGGCGACTGCCCCGGCGACTCTCCCCTCTGCGACACGCCGACCGGCGTCTGCGTGGGGTGTCTGTCCAACGCCGATTGCAGCGAATCTTCCAAGCCCATTTGCTCCGACGAGCACAAGCAATGCGCCGAGTGCGGCTCCAACGACGACTGCGGCGCGGCGAAGCCCATCTGCGACGACGGCGACGGCAAGTGCAAAGAGTGCTTGGTCGACAGTCACTGTTCGAACGGTGAGTCGTGCGGCGCCGACGCCAAGTGCCACTCGACGTGCAGCACGAACTCCGACTGCGACGACGGTGACAAGGTCTTTTGCGACCTTGCCACCCAGTCCTGCGTCGAGTGCCTCGACGACACGGACTGCCCCGTTGGCAACCCGGTGTGCGACGGCAAGAGCTGCGTCGGCTGCGTGAACGACTCGGACTGCAACGACCCGCTGCTGCCCATTTGCAAGGATGACAGTTGCGTTCAATGCGACAAAGATAGCGACTGTTTGGATCCGACCATGCCCAAGTGCGACAAAAACCAGTGCACCGCGGGCTGACGAGCCGCGCAGTGCCGGCTATTCGCTCGGGCAGGAGCCCGCACCGGCGGCGCTCTGCTCGTCCAAGTTGCTGACACCGTCGTTGTCGCTGTCCTCGTCACCGTCGAGGACCCCATCTCCGTCAGTGTCAGGGTCATTCGGATCGGTGCCGAACACCTGCTCGCAGTCATCCGGCAGGCCGTCGTCGTCACTGTCGACGGGATCCAGGGGGGGAGCCGCGTACTCGGAGATGCCAATGCAGTTGGTCAATACCGCCGCGCTCATCGCGATCAGGACCGCGCTCGCATGCCTGGCCAGGCGTTCGCGCCCGCTTCGCTGCAAAACGAGGTTGCGACCCGCGCGCGCGAGTCCGGTCCCCGGTAGCACGACCGCGTCGAGGGCCTCGTGGAGGGCGCGATGACGCGGCAGAAGCCTGGCGCGACCCGCGGCCTCGCGCTCGATGACGTCGCGCATGCGCTGTCGAAACGCGTCGTCGTACCGGCCCCCGGCCGCGAAACAGGCTTCGACGCATTCGTCCAACAGCTCCACGAGCTCTTGGTTGCACGCAAGCCGCCACGCGCGGATGTCGCTGCGCGCGCGACCTACCAGACGGTCGTCGTAGAACCGACCGGCGACGGCGGAAAGGTGGTCCAGGCCAATCGCGCGCTCCATGAGACCGCCGGAGACCCAACAGCGCTCCTTGAAAATGCGAAGCGCGAGCGAACAGGCCAGGTCCACCTGCGGATCGGCGATCCGGTAGGTGTG
>CAYLJT010000853.1:0-3541 GCA_964383995.1 uncultured Polyangiaceae bacterium | reverse complement strand
GCTCGCTATGCGCTTCGTCGAGGTGAAATGCCCCGCACCGAGGCACCTATGCGCCGGCCCTCGGCTTGCTACCTTGGGCGGCGATGCCGAACCTGGGTCCACAGGTCGTGATCGATGAAGCCGGGCTCTCCGCCTTGCTCGAAGCGCTGCGCGCCGAAGGCTTCTCCGTCGTCGGCCCCACGGTCCGCGACGGCGCCGTGCTGCTCGACGCCATCACCTCCATCGATGACCTACCGCGGGGCGTAGGCGATGTGCAGGAGCCCGGCCGCTACCGCCTCCGGGAGCGCGGAGACGGAGCCCTGTTCGGCTGGGCCGTGGGCCCGCACTCCCCGAAACGATCGCTGTTCCCACCACGCGTCGAGCTGTTGCAAATTCGTTTGACGTCAAAAGGAATGGTCGCCACGCAAAGCCCTCCCCCCGCACAGAAGTTGGCGTTCTTTGGGCTGCGCCCGTGCGAAGTGGCGGCGATGGCAGTGCAAGATCGGGTGTTCATGGGCGCCGCTATCGATGCCGATTACGCGGCGCGCCGGGCCGCTGCGTTCGTGCTCGTGGTGCATTGCGGCGAGCCCGCGGGCACCTGCTTTTGCGCGTCGATGGGCAGCGGCCCCGCGTGCGAAAAAGGCTTTGATTTGGCGGTTACCGAGCTGGTTGGACCGCCCCACGTGTTTGTCGTCGAGGTGGGCAGTGAGCGCGGTGCGGCTTTGCTGAACGCCGTGCCTCACCGCGCGGCTGCGCCCACCGACGTGGCCGAGGCGCGTCGCGTGGTCGACGAGGCTTCGCAGCGCATGGGGCGACAGCTTCACAGCGAAGGGCTGCCCCAGGCTCTGGCGCGGGCCCTCGAACATCCGCGTTGGGACGAGGTGGCCGCGCGCTGCCTCGGCTGCGCGAACTGCACGATGGTTTGTCCCACGTGCTTTTGCTCCACCGTCGAGGACACGACCGACCTCACGGCCGAGGTGGCCACCCGAGCGCGCCGCTGGGACTCCTGTTTTTCGGCCGATTTTGCCTATGTTCACGGCGGCAGCGCGCGGCCCTCGCTGCGCGCGCGCTACCGCCAATGGCTCACGCACAAGCTCTCGTCGTGGCACGAGCAGTTCGACAGCTCGGGCTGCGTGGGCTGTGGTCGCTGCATCACGTGGTGCCCGGTGGGCATCGACATCACCGAAGAAGCGGCGGCGTTGACGGCGCCCGCCGCGGAGGTTTGACGCCATGGAAGACCTCGCGCGCGCCCTGCGCGCCCACCCCTTTCTGCACGACCTCGAGCCCGCTCATGTGGAGCTGCTCGTGGGCTGCGCCAAGAACGTTCGCTACCGCGCGGGCGAGTACGTGCTGCGCGAGGGCGACGACGCCTCGACGTTTTTTCTCGTGCGTCACGGCACGATAAGCCTGGAGGTCTCCGTGCCCGGCCGCGAGCCCGTGGTCGTCGAGACCGTCGGTCCCGGCGACGTGCTTGGCCTCTCGTGGATGGTTGGTGGTGCAACGACCCACCTCGACGGTCGCGCGCGCGAAGCGGTCGTGGCCTTCAGCCTCGATGCAACGTGCCTGCGTAACAAGATGAACGCCGATCATCACCTCGGTTACGCGCTCACTTCGCGCTTGCTCGAACGGGCCTACGAACGGCTCGCGCGGGTGCGCCTGCAAAAGCTCGACGTGTACGGCTGAGCCATGTTGCCGACGCCTGCCCTCCCGATCCTGACGCCGAGCCCGTTTGCGCTCGAGAGCCTCCGCGTGACCCGCGTTCGGCGCGAGCTGCCAGGGGTCTTCACGCTGTCCTTCGATGTCTCGGACAGACCCGACGGCTTTGGCTTCGAGCCCGGCCAATTCAACATGCTGTATTGGTTCGGCGTGGGGGAGGTACCGATCTCGATCAGCGGTGACCCGGACGCGCCGAACGAGCTTGTGCATACGATCCGCGCGGTGGGCGGCGTGACGCGCGCCATGGAGGCTGTGGAGGTCGGGCAAACGTTGGGCGTGCGCGGCCCCTACGGCACGGGCTGGCCCCTGCAGCAGGCGCGCGGTGGTGATGTGGTGTTCGTGGCGGGAGGCCTCGGCCTCGCGCCCCTTCGTCCGGCCATCTTGCGCGTGCTCGCGCGGCGCGAGGAGTACGACCGCGTGGTGATCCTGTACGGCGCAAGGAGCCCCGAGGAGCTGCTTTTCCAGGCCGATTTGCAGACCTGGCGCGGGCGCTTCGACGTCGAGCTGCGGGCCATCGTCGATCGCGCGGGGCGGGGCTGGCGCGGCCCCGTGGGGGTCGTAACGAAGCTCGTGGCGGAGGCCGATTTCGATCCCCAAGACGCCACCGCGTTCGTGTGCGGGCCCGAGGTCATGATGCGCTTTTGCGTGCGCGAATTGCTCCAGCGCGGCGTGCCCGCGGAGCGGTCGTACGTGTCGATGGAGCGCAGCATGAAGTGCGGCGTGGGGCTGTGCGGCCACTGCCAGTGGGGCCCGAGCTTCGTCTGCAAAGACGGCCCCGTGTACAGCTACGCGCGCGTCCGAGACATCTTCTTTTGCCGGGAAATATAAGGAGATAGCCGTGGGTCGCCCCAAGCTCGCCGTGTTCAAGTTTGCCTCGTGCGATGGCTGCCAGCTCAGCCTCCTCGACTGCGAGGACGAGCTCTTGAGCGTGGCGGCGGCGGTCGACATCGCGAACTTTCCCGAAGCATCCAGCCGCATGATGGAGGGCCCCTACGACCTTGTTTTGGTCGAGGGCTCCATCACCACGCCCCACGACGCGCGCCGCATCCACGAGGTTCGCGCGTCGGCCAAGAAGCTCATCACGATCGGCGCCTGCGCCACCGCCGGCGGCGTGCAGGCCCTGCGCAACTTTCGAAATCACCCCGAAATGATGCGCGTCGTGTACGCGCGGCCGGACTACATCGACACCCTCGCGACTTCGACGGCCATCGCCGCCCACGTGCCGGTCGACTTCGAGCTGCGCGGCTGCCCCGTCGACAAGCGCCAGTTGCTCGAAGTGCTCAACGCCTTCTTGAACGGCCGAAAGCCCGTGGTCGCGAGCCACGCCACGTGCATCGAGTGCAAGATGCGAGGCACGGTGTGTGTGATGGTGGCCAAGGGCGAACCCTGCTTGGGGCCCGTCACGCACGCTGGTTGCGGTGCCCTTTGCCCCAGCTACGACCGCGGCTGCTTCGGTTGTTTTGGCCCCAGCGACGCGCCGCAAACCGAGTCTTTGGCACGGCGTTTTCTCGCCCAAGGCGTCCGCGCCGAGACCGTCGCGCGGCTCTTCTCCACGTTCAACGCGGCGGCTCCGGCCTTCCGCGACGAGGCCGAACGCCATGAGCACCACGACTAGAACCATCCGCGTCGATCAGCTCGCGCGGGTCGAAGGCGAGGGCGCCCTGACCCTGCGTTTGCAGGGCGATACGTGCGTGGGCGTGGAGCTTCGTATCTTCGAGCCACCGCGCTTGTTCGAGGCCTTGCTGCTCGGCCGCGGCTACGACGAGGCGCCCGACATCACCGCGCGCATCTGCGGCATCTGCCCCGTGGCCTACCAAATGAGCGCCTGCCACGCGGTGGAGCGCGC
>CAYLJT010000852.1:0-3554 GCA_964383995.1 uncultured Polyangiaceae bacterium | reverse complement strand
ACCAGGTCGACCATGCCAAAGTCGTAGATGCCGATGTCGAGGCTGTACGGGTAGCCGATGATCAGGCACAGAATCCCGACCATTTGCAGGGCCGTCTTGGCCTTGCCACCTTCCCCGGCGGCGATCACGAGGCCTTCGCTCGACGCGATGGAGCGCAGCGCGGTGACCGTGATTTCTCGCGAAATGAGCAGCACGACGGCCCACGCGGGGATGCGCCCCATGGGCACCATCCAGACCAGTGTGGCTGAGACAATCAGCTTGTCTGCCAGGGGGTCGAGGAACTTGCCGAGCACACTGACCAGGTTTTTCCGACGGGCCAACCAGCCATCGAGCAGGTCGGTGATCGCGGCCAATGCGTAGACCAGCGCCGCGCCGTAGCAGTCGCGCGGACCGCCCCTGTCGAGCAGCACGAGCACCGCGGGGATCATCAGGACGCGCGCGAAGGTCAGGAGGTTGGGTAGATTTCCGGCGTCTTCCCAGAGCGTCTTTCGCCGCGCCGCGCGCTCCGCCTTGGGCAGCTTTTTGCGGGATTTCGGCTCATTCGCCATGGGTCAGGACCATGCCTTCGCCCACCAGGCTCACGAAGCCGTGGGCGCCGGCGGGGGCTTCGCTCGGGAGCAGTGCGCGCGGGACGATGCGCCCGATCCAGCCCAAAAGAGCGCTCCCGCGGATGATCAGGGCGCGCTCGGGCGTCACCTCCAGGGCAATCTGCTCGGCGGGGAACGCCACCACCACCTCGCCGCGGCCCCGGAGCTGGATCAGGTGGGCGACATCGCCGTCGCCCAGGGCAAGACGTCCGCTCTCGTAGTTGAGCGTGGTCTCGAACCCCACGAGGATCTCTTCGCGCAGGTAGAGCGGGTCTTCTTCCAAGGAAAGGGCGAGCAGGCGGCGACCCTTGGCCGGGCCCAGCACCAGCTCGCCATGGCCCGAAAACGTGCGCATCGGCGCCGCCGCGCCGCCCACGGGCTCGTCGAACACTTGCTTGCGTTGCTTGCGCATCAAAGGCTCGCCGGTGACGTCGGCGTTGAAGGCCAGCGAGCGCACGTGGTCGAGGCGCGCCGCGAAGGAGCCCTTGACCTGCACCAGGACGAGCCCCGAAACATGGGTCGAAACGGCCATGTCGCGGGGGAAGACCAACAGCGACTCGCGCACGAGCTGGAGCGGCTGCAAAGGCGGCTGCACGCGCAGAACACCCGCGGAAGACAGCGGTTGGGAGCTCGGTGGGGAGGAGAACCCGGCGCCCAGCTCGTGCGCGTCGGGCGGGGGCGGGGCCGCCGTCACCTCGGTGAGCGGCCCCGGCGACTGGGTGGGAGCGACACGCAGCGCGGGCAGGGGATCGAGGGGTGGAAGGGGCTCGCGCGCGGGGTCGAGCCCGAGGCTGGGCAGGCGACGGAGCCCATCGACAGACAGCGGCCCGCCGAGACCAGCGCCGCGGATCGACAGCACGGTTTCCGTGTGGTCACCCGGCAGGGCGCCCGGCCGCAGCGAGGGGGAGGCGGTGGCGGTGGAGGCCTCCAACGACTTGCGCGCGAGCGCATCGTGGCCCCCTTGCGCAAAGGCCTGTCCAGCCCGCTCGTAGTCCCCGAGCCGTTGGTAGGCGAGGCCGAGATAGCCCCAGGCGCGGGTGTGGTGGGGATCGATTTCGAGCAAGCGCTCGAGGACCTCTTTGGCGCGTAGCGCCTGGGCCGTTTTCAGGTAGCAAAGCGCCAAATTGACGCGGGGCGTAACCGCCTCGGGGTAGCCCTGCACCAGGTCTTCGTAGATGGAAATGGCGCGTGGGTAGAGCCCGAGGCGAAAGTAGACCACGCCGAGGAGATCCTGACCCTTCGGGTCCCGCGGCTGCTCGCCCAAGGCCCGCTCGAGCTCCGCCTTCGCGTCGTGGACGCGGTCGGACTGCAAGAGCTCGGCGCCGCGGTGCAGATGGAACAGGAAGGCCTCGCTCACATCGCGCGACGACGGCGGGGCAAGGGTTTCTCGTTCGAAGGCCAAGGCGGTGCGAGCCTAGTCTAGCGCCCTCGCGATGGCCTCAAGTTTTTCAGGGAACGAGCTCGCTCGGATTCGCCGAGCGTTCACGTGGAGAGCACGCCGCAGCGCGTCACGCCGTCGCGAGGCACCAACCGGCCAGTTTGTAGAGCAGCCGCGCGGCCACGTTGGCGTCCCACTCGTCGCCCTCGGGCCCGGGCGCCACCTCCACGAGATCGAAGCCCACGACACGCCGTCCGCTCTTCGCCAAGGCCTTGAGCAGAAACAGCATGTCGCGAAAGGAAAGGCCTCCGGGCACCGGCGTGCCCGTGTGTGGACAAAGGGAAGGATCCAGTCCGTCGATGTCGAAACTGACATAGACATTGGCAGGCAGGTGGGCGACGATCTCGTTGGCTACCGCGGAAAACGGCTCTCCCTGGACCAGCCGCTCGGCGATGTCCTGGTCGAAATAGGCGACGATGCGGCCCGACGAGGTTTGGATGGACTGGACCTCTTCTTCGCACAAATCGCGCAGGCCCACCTGGACGATCTTGCCGACCTGGGGGAGCCGCGAGGCCACGTTGTGCATGATGCTGGCGTGCGAGCCCGTGAAGCCCTCGTAGGCGACGCGCAGGTCGGCGTGCGCGTCGATGTGCAAGATGCCTAGCTCGGGATAGCGTTCGGCGTGGGCCCGGATGCTGCCCCAAGGCGTCGCGTGGTCGCCCCCCACGAGGCCTACGATCTTACCTTGGTCGAGCCAGTGGCGCGCGGTCTGCGTGACCCAGTCGTCGAGCTTGGCAGAGAGGCTGTTGACCTTCTCCAGGGCCGCTTGCAGGGCCGGATCGTCGCCCACTTCGCCGCCCGCGGCGATCACCGGCGCGGAGGCCCGACAGGCCTCGTCGTTCCAGGCTTGTACGACGGGGTCGATAGGCAACATGGCAATTCCAGCTTCGTATGGACGGCCGGTTTCACGGTCGAAGAGGTCGACCTGGTGACTGGCCTGCAAGATCGCCTGGGGCCCTTGGGCGGTGCCCTTGCGGTACGATGTGGTGGGCTCCCAGGGAACGGGAATGAGCACCACGCGCGCCTCTTCGGGGCCGTGCGGCAGACCAAATATGCCATCGTGGGCGGCGGGGCCGCTCGGGTCGAAGGGAGGATTCACGGCCCACGTCTACGGCGCGAGGGCCAAGAGCGCAAGGAGGACGTTTCAGCCGACGTTACACTTCTTCACAGTCTTGCGCGGCTAGGCTTCACAATCGGGTCTGACCCTGACCTCGTGCCCGAAAACAACGGGTAGGAGGTCAAGATGTTGGGATTCGTAATTGGTACGGCGTGTCTCTTGGGGTTTGTGATTACCCTCGCCCGCGGGAGCCGTCGAGGCTACGGCTGTGGCCGCGGTTTTGGCGGCGGTTATGGCCCCCCGTGGGCGGGCCCGCGGGGCTATCGCGGTGGCTTTGACGACGATGGCCCCGACGCCGGTCGCCGCCGAGGCGCGTTCTTCTTGCGTGGTCTGTTCGAACGCTTGGAGACCACGCCGGGTCAGGAGAGGGCGTTCATGGACGCCGTCGAAGAGCTGCGTCAGGCGGGTAAGA
>CAYLJT010000851.1:0-3554 GCA_964383995.1 uncultured Polyangiaceae bacterium | reverse complement strand
GGTGAGCGTGCGGCCAGCGAGCGGGTGATTCGCGTCCACCAAGAGCGTTTCGGGCCGGATCTCAAGGACGCGCAACGTTAACACGTCTCCGTCGGGCCCCTCCGCTTCGAGCTCGTCGCCGACCCGAACCTCTTCGCCTTCAAGCTCGGCGCGGCTGATTTCGAACCTTGCTTCTTCGTCGATTTCGCCGAACGCATCTTCGGCGGAGACGTCGGCGCGGCGCTTGTCGCCCTGGACGAGGCCCGCGACCAGCTCCTCCAACCCCGGCACGATTTGCCCGTATCCCTGCACGTAGGTGAGCGGATCTTCTTTGGTTGCCCGCTCGACCTCTTCTCCGTCAGGGCCGAAAACCGCGTAGCTCAAGGTGACGAAGGAATCCGGGCCGATGGCTAGGCTTGTCATGTCGGGCGGCTCTTGCCACGGGGCGCCGTGGGTTTCAAGCGCACGACCTCCGCAAATACGCGTGCTAGAGCTGGCCCCGATGGCCCAGCCTAGCATCCGTTTGCAGGGAGCCCCCAAGGGCGGCAGCGGCTCCGCGTCGAGCAGCCTCCATCGGGAGCTCGCGAAGGTGAATCGGGGGCGCTGGACGCGCCGTGCTGGGGTGTTGTTCGCGGTCGTCGCGATCGTCGGGGGCGTTTCGTTCTGGCAGTCGAAGACCGCTCCGCCTCCACCTTCGAAGTACATTACGACCACGGTCACTCGGGGCGACGTGATCGAGACGGTGCAGTCGACGGGGCAAGTGAAGCCTCTCACCGAAGTGCAGGTCGGCGCACAGGTGTCGGGCCGCGTGACCAAGGTCCACGTCGACTGGAACAGCCCCGTGAAGAAGGGCGATCTGCTCGCGGAGATCGATCCTTCCCTGTTCGATACCCAGATTGAGGCGACGCGCGCGCAGGTCGCCGCGGCGACGGCCTCGGTGGGTCGTGCGGAGGCCAACTTGGAAGCCACGCGGCAACGGCGCGATCGGGCTCGAAAGCTCACGTCGGAGGGGATCGGCACGCAGGCCGATTTGGACGCGGTGGAAGGAGCCTACGACGTGGCCGTGGCGGATCTGGCCGCGGCGCGCGCGCAAGCCACGCAGCTTCGTGCGCAGCTCCGCTCGTCTCAGACAAACCTCGACTACACCCGCATTTATTCGCCGATCGATGGCGTCGTCATCAACCGTGCGATCGATCCGGGACAGACCGTCGCGGCGAGCTTTCAGGCGCCGGTGTTGTTCGTGATCGCCGAGGACTTGCGCAAAATGCGGGTGCTCGCAGACATCGACGAGGCCGACGTCGGGCGCTTGCGCGAGCAAATGAAGGCCGAGGTGAAGGTGGACGCGTTCCCTGGTGAGCCTTTCCAAGGGATCGTGAGCCAGGTGCGCTACAGCCCGATGACCGTGTCGGGCGTCGTGACCTACGCGGCGGTGATCGAGGTGGAGAACCCCGAAACGAAGCTTCGCCCGGGCATGACGGCGACGGTGACCATCCGCTCCGCAGAGGCCAAGGACGTTGCGCGCATCGGAAACGCCGCGCTGCGCTACAAGCCGTCGCCGCCTCTCGACAAGGACGGCAAGCCGTTGCCCGAGCCACCCCTACCGCCGCTGGCTCCGAAAACCGGGCGGGTTTACGTCGTTACCGACGCGACGCTCGGGGCCGAAAAGGCCGAGCCAAGGATCGTCGATTTGGGGATCACGGACGGCGTCAACACGGTGCTGCTCACTGACCTCGGGGATCTTACGATTGTCTCGGACGAAGCCGACGACCCGTCCAAGAAGGAATCGAAGCTCTTTTGAGTGAGGCCCACCGTGACCGACGCCCTCATCGAGCTTGATGCGATCGTGAAGGACTACGTCACCGAGGCGGTGACGGTGCACGCGCTCCGCGAGGTTTCGCTCACCATCAAACGCGGTGAGTTCGTGGCGATCGTGGGCACGAGCGGCTCCGGCAAGAGCACGATGATGAACATCATCGGGTGCCTCGATCGACCTACCCAAGGGCGCTACACCATCGACGACATCGACGTGACACACCGCACGAACGACGAGCGCGCGGTGGTTCGAAATCGGCTGATCGGCTTCGTATTTCAAGGCTTCAACCTGCTGCCGCGTACGACGGCCCTCGAAAATGTGGAGCTCCCTCTGGTGTATCGAGGGGTGGGCAGCTCGGAGCGGCAGCGTCGCGCGCGCGAGTCCCTTGCGGCGGTTGGCCTCGCGGATCGGCTGCATCACACGCCAAACCAGCTCTCGGGCGGCCAACAACAGCGCGTCGCCATTGCGCGCGCGCTCGTCACATCGCCGCCGCTTCTGCTCGCGGACGAACCGACTGGCAACCTCGACACCCGCACGAGCTTGGAGGTGATGGCGCTCTTGCAGGGCCTGAATCGTAGCGGGATCACCATCGTGCTGGTCACGCACGAGCCCGACATCGCGTCCTGCGCGAGCCGCGTGATCTTGATGAGGGACGGCCGAGTGAAGAGCGATGCCGCGACGGCGCAGCGCCTCGACGCGGCCCAGCAGTTGGTCCTGCTCGACGAAGCGCGCGCGCTCGAAGGGAGCGGCAATTGACGGGGTTTTTGTCGGCGTTGCGCATCGCCTTGCGGGCGATCTTTCGCTCCAAGCTCCGCGCCGCGCTGACGGTGCTCGGCATCCTTATTGGCGTGGCGGCGGTGGTCATCGTCGTGGCCCTCGGCGAGGGCGTGCGCGACACGGTCTCGACGCAGACATCGAGCATGGGCGCCAACACCATCTTCGTGTTCTCGCAGGCGTCGGCGAGCTCGGGACCTCGCGCGCGCGAGGGCGGGCGCCTGAGCGAAGCGGACGCGCAGGCGATTCTTCGCGAGGGGACGAGCGTCGTGGGCGTGGCGCCGTGGAGCTCGGCCGCAGCGCAGGTCTTGGCCGCCGATCGCAATGCCGCGACGCAGGTGATGGGCGTCACGCGACCCTACTTGGACGTGCGGGGCTTCGTGGTCGCGAAGGGGAGCCTGTGGACCGAAAGCGATGAGACCCTCAAGACCCGCGTGTGCGTGCTCGGCGACACGGTGCGCGAGAAGTTGTTTGGCGACGTCGACGCCGTCGGGCAGTTCGTGCGCATCGGGAAGCACGCGTTCCGCGTGATCGGTGTGCTCGCGAAGAAGGGTCAATCGCCGTTCGGCGAAAACCAGGACGATCGCGTGCTCATGCCCATCGGGAGCTTTCGCTCGCGCGTCGCGCCGAGCCCCCCGGGGCGCGTTCAGATGCTCATCGCGTCGGCCAGCGACGAGCGGACCGTCGACCGCGCAACGAAGCAGATCGATCGAATCCTGCGTCAGCGTCACCATTTCACGGCGGACGAGGAGCCGGATTTCAGCGTGTTTACGCAGACCGAAGTGCGCGAGGTGCAGGACGCGATTTTCGGTGTGCTCACCGCGCTCTTGTCATCAATCGCGGCAGTGTCGTTGATCGTCGGCGGTATCGGCGTGATGAACATCATGCTCGTCAGCGTCACCGAGCGCACGCGCGAGATTGGCATTCGTCTGGCGCTCGGCGCGCGGCAGGTCGACATCCAACTGCAGTTCCTGGTCGAGGCCGTGCT
>CAYLJT010000850.1:0-3564 GCA_964383995.1 uncultured Polyangiaceae bacterium | reverse complement strand
CGCATCAAGTCGGCCTCGCGGCCGAGGGCCCGGGGCAGGTCGACCCCCCACGAGAGCCCCTCTGGGCAGCCCTCTTGGGCGTTCGGGCTTTGATTGGCAAACCGAAGCTTCGCGATGGAGCGGTCGTAAAGAAGCGCCACTTCGATGCGGGTCACGGCCTCGCCGTGGGCCCCGAGGCGGGCCGCCAAACGGGAGGCCATGCCGCGCAGCACGAAGAGCAACGGTTCGGTCGAGCTCACGCCCTCTTCGAGATCCATGTGCTCTTCGAGGATCGCCGGGGGATTGAACGCGACGAGGGGCCTCGGGTCGTGACCGCGCAGCGTGTCGAGGGTGCCTCGCGCGTGGGCACCGAGGCGCGCGCTTAGCTCTTCGGGGGGCAGGCGGGCCACGTCTCGGACACGCAAGAGCCCCAAGCGCACGAGATAAACCGCTGTCTCGGCGGGCAAGGGCAGGGCGTGGACGGGCAGCGGCCCAAGGGCCTCGCGCTCGTGTCCTTCTTCGACCACCACAGGCTCGCCATCGCGGTTGAAGCGGGCTAGCGCCTGGGCGATGCGCGGCCCCGAGGCGATGGCCACGCGGACGCGGTGGCCGAGGGCCCGCACCCCCTCGGCCACGTCGTGGGCGAGGATCGTTTCGCCTCCAACGAGATGGGCCGCGCCCGTGACGTCGAGCCATACGGTGTCGAACGGTTGCTCGCGATAGGGCGGTTTTTCTGCGGTAAAAGGCCTCTCTTCGGGGTCCGCGAGGGAGAGGGCGGCGGTGGTCCCGAAGCGTCGCGCGAGGTCGGCGACGAGGGCGAGGGCCTCGTGGATAGCGCCCTCGGAGACGCGGTGGATGGCCAGGGTGGCCGAGAGGGTGGTGGCCTCGGTGACCCGTTGCCGCGGGTGAATGCCCGCGTGCCGAGCCCCATCGTCGACGGCGTCGATGATGTCGTTGGAGCGCAGCTCGACGGGGCCTTCGATGGCTGCCTCGCAGGGGACGACCATCACCGCGAGGGGAGAGCCCACGGAGGGGCTGCGACGGCGCACGAGCTCGCAGGGTAAATCGGGCAATACAATGGCGAGGATGCGTCGCATCGCCAAGCTCACGCGCTTTTGCGAAGCGAGATGGTTTGGTTCTCGGTGACGCGACCGCGCCTATCTTTTGCGACAAAAAGGCTTAGCTTTTCGGGGTTTGGTCGTTCGAGGACGATGCGCATGCCGACGGGCAAGGGGGCGTTTAGGGCGGTGTTTTGGCAGGTGAGCAAGAGCAAGGTGGTGTCGCTGCCCTCGATGGCGATGGCCAGACGACGCACCACGAGGGGCCAGCGGCTGCGTTGCAGATCGATGCGAGCCCCGAGCACCCCGGGCACCGAGGCCGTGTCGATGACGATGGCTGCAAACGCCCGGCTCTCCGCCACACGCAGGGCCGTGCGAGCCAGCTCGTCGGGGTTGGGGCGCACCACGAGCAGCCGCGTGAGATCCACGCCCGCGCGCTGAACCGCGGGGGCAAACAGCGTGGGAGAAGGCTCGATCCAGGCGCAAAAGGCCCCCGCCGTGTCGGAGGTGCCGCGCAGCCGCGCCTCGGCCTGAGCCGCTGCACAGGTGGCAAGGGCGAGGGACGTGGCGCGGGCCAGGCCCCGGGGAGCGCTGAGCTCGACCACCACGCCTCGGGGCAAGCCCAGATCGGGCAGCACGGCGTCGATGGGGGCCCCGAACGAAGACCCGAGAGAGAGGGCCGCGGCAGGGGGAAACGCGTCGAGGGGGACACCTTTGACGAGGCCCGGTCCCAACAGCGAAGAACCAGCCGCTCGCAGGCGCTCTGAAATTAAAACGGGGGATACCATAACTGAACATGGTATCAGTATTTCTCCCCTGAACCAGTCCATGGAAAGGGGGAGGGTGGACATTGTTTGTCCTACCCAACGGGCCCCGCGAAGAAGCCAAACCCCGAGTCTGCGGAGAACCCATCCTCTTCCGCTCAAGGTGTGGCAAGATTCCGTCGCGCCTAAATCAACCGCATCCCCCGCAGGCCTCATTTGCGGGAGGAAAGGCTTTTCAACATATGCGAACCCACTGCCGCTCCTGCGGAAGTGCAACGAATGTCGGCCGGTTTTGTTCGGCCTGCGGTACCGAGCAAGAGCCCTCCGAAGCCCCCGCCGTTACGGACGCCTTGATCGGGCAAATGCTCCTCGGTCGCTACGAGATCGTCGAGCGCATCAGCGAAGGTGGGATGGGCCTCGTTTATCGCGCTCTTCATCGGCCCCTGGAGCGCTCCGTCGCGGTCAAGCTCATCCATCCGAGCCTCGCCGCCGACAAAGACATCGTCGCCCGCTTCATGGTCGAGGCGCAGGTCGCGAGCCGCCTCAATCACCCCAACATCGTCAGCATCCACGACTTCGGCTGGACCCCGCCCTCGGAGGGAGGGCACCTCATCTTGGTGATGGAGCTTCTCCCGGGCCCGAGCCTCACGAGCTTGCTCAAGAAGAAATCGGTACCCCTCCCGCCCGAACGCGCAGCCGACATCGCCGCGCAAATCTTGAGCGCCCTCAGCGAGGCCCATTTTCACGGCGTAGTCCATCGCGACGTAAAGCCCGCCAACGTGCTTTTGCAGCCCGATCGCGGGGGACGGGATCGCGTCAAGCTCATCGATTTCGGCATCGCTCGCTTCGACAGCGGTCGACGCATCACGCGCCAGGGGCAGATCCTCGGCACGACGTCCTATATGGCCCCCGAGCAAACGAACGGCCGCGACGTCGGACCGAGCGCGGACCTCTACGCCGTGGGTGTGATTCTTTTTCAAATGCTCGTTGGTCGTGTGCCCTTCGCGGGGCCCACCCCCGAAATCGTGATGGCGCAACACGCCCAAGCACCCCGCCCCGATCCCCGCGCGATCGCCCCGAACCGCGGCATTTCCGACGAGTTGGCGGCGATTTGCATGCGCGCGATGGCGATCGATCAGCGCAGCCGCTTCCCGAGCGCGGAGGCCTTCGCGGACGCTCTCACGAAGGCCGTCCATTTGCCGGGCGTCGAGCGAACGTCTCGCTCCATCGCGAACATCGAGCGCGTGTCTCCTCCCCCCCCCGAACGGGGCTCCTCTCGGCCTCCGGCCGACGCTCCCACGCGCTTCGACAGACCGAGCTCCCGCCCTTCACCCATCGACGAAGTGACCGTTGCGCAGCAGCTCTTCGTCGCAACCCCACCGCCCTTCGTGCCGCCTCCGCGTGGGCTCGTCGGCCGCGCGGACGAGCTCGGTTGGGCCCTCGAAATGATCAACGGTCAGTGTCCCACGAGCGGCTTCGTCCTTTGGGGCGCCGTAGGGGTCGGCAGAACAAGCCTTTTGCGCGCGCTGCTCGCGACGGCCGCGGCCTCCGGGGCGAGGGTCGTTTCGGTGCGCGCCAAACCGACGCCAATGAACGAAGTGAGCGGCTCGGGGCTCGGGCTCCTCATCTCCGAGCTGGCCTCCGTACCCTCTTGGCACCACGATCTCGTCAACGGTACGGCCGCCAAGGGCCACCTCGAATCCCTGGGCTTGCGCAGCATTTTTGGTAGCAGCGGGGATTTCGGCACGGTGCATCCCGAGACC